>JBGSHH010000078.1:0-3464 GCA_041752355.1 Pirellulaceae bacterium
TCGCTGCGATCTTACTCCCGCACCCATTTCCCTCCTCAGGTGATTCATGCTCCGCCGCACGTTTGTTGGTCTCGTCGCCGCCTCCACTTTGCTCCCGCTTACGTCGGCGTTCGGCGCTGAACCAGCTAAGCTGCGGGCCTACATTGGCAGTTACACCAACGGCGGCAGCAAAGGGATCTATCTCACCGAGTTAGACCTCAAGGCCGGCACGCTCAAGCTCATCGAGGTCGCGGCTGAGTTAGAGAATCCTTCGTTTGTCGCCATCACGCCTAATTACAAGTATCTCTACGCCGTGGGCGAAGTGAGCAACTTTGGCGGCAAGCGGACGGGCGTTGTCACGGCGTTTGCCATCGATCCCAAGAGCGGCAAGCTAACGCAACTCAATCAGCAATCGTCGCAAGGTGCCGGGCCTTGCCACGTGTCGGTCGATAAGACCGGCAAGTGCGTGATGCTCGCCAACTATGGTGCTGGTAGCATCGCGTCGTATGCGATCGGCGAAGATGGCAAGCTGGGCGAAGCGGCGTCCGCGATTCAGCATGTGGGTTCCAGTGTGGATAAAGGTCGTCAGGAAGCGCCGCACGCGCACTCGATCAATGTCGCTCCCGATAACAAGTTCGCCTTCGCCGCCGACTTGGGACTCGACAAGATTCTGGTCTATAAACTCGATCCGGCCACCGCGAAGCTCACTCCAAACGACCCGCCGCATGTCGCTGTGAAGCCAGGCAGTGGCCCGCGTCACTTTGCGTTTCATCCCTCCGGCAAGTTCGCTTTCGCCTGTGAGGAGATGACATCGGAAGTCACCGCGTTTGCTTACGATGCCGCCCAGGGTGTGCTCAAGGAACTGCAAACGCTCAGCACGTTGCCTGCCGATTACAAGGAAAAGGGGAATAGCACGGCCGAAGTGCAGGTCCATCCTAGCGGCAAGTTTGTCTATGTCTCCAATCGCGGCCATGACAGCCTGGCAATTTTTGCCATCGACGAAGCGACCGGCAAACTCACCGCGGTTGGGCATCAAGCGACCGGCGGCAAAACGCCGCGCAACTTCGGTATCGATCCTACCGGCCAATACATCGTCGCCTGTAATCAAAGCACCGGCACGATCCAGCTATTTAAGATCGATCCATCGACTGGCAAACTCACCGCCACCGGCGACAAGATCGAGATTCCCAGCCCGGTGTGCGTGAAGTTTTGCCCGGTGGGCGAATGATCCATCTGGCCTTTGCTCCCTCTCCCCGTGGGAGAGGGCTGGGGTGAGGGTCTAAAATCTTGTCAGTGGACGTCGCGCTTCAGAATCATCGCACCACGCGCGCCAAACCCTCATCCGGCCTCGGGCCTCGGCCACCGTCTCCCACGGGGAGAAGGAAACCATTCGCGTTAGTTCAACGCCTACCTCTGCAATTTCATACGCGCCGCCGTTCCGGGGATATGTACTAAACCCCAATCGGCAATGTTTTGTAACACCGGCAACAAACTCTTGCCTTTGGCCGTCAGGCGATAGGCGTCGCGCCCCGCGTGCACTTCATTGGCGACACGCTCCACGAGCTGATACGTTTCCAGGCGTTGCAGTCGGTCGGTCAGGATATTGGTCGCGATTCCCTCCGGGGATGCGCAAAACTGCTTAAACAGCGTCTTGCCGCAGGCCAAATCGCGAATCACCAGCAGCGTCCACTTGTCGCCGAAGATGTCGAGCGCGCAGGCGACCGGACAAACCGACCGTTTAGATTTTGACATCGGATATTCTCCTACTTGGATCTTCCACTTGACATTGTGCCATAATACTTGCAAAATGCAACTATTGACTTGCAAATTGCAAGTGTTTGCTTCAGACGGAGAACATGCGGTATGTCCAATATTCAAGAACATCCCACCGTCCTGGCCTGGCGGAAGCAACCAACCGCCGCTTCGCCACAGCCACTAAACGCCGCCGAACTTCGCGCGCTGTGCTTGGAGTGTGGCGCGGACGATGTCGGTTTCGTCGCGATCGATCGCCCTGAACTCGATGATCAGCGCGCGGATATTCTGCAGGCGTTTCCGCGCACCAAAACATTGATCAGCTTTGTGTGCCGCATGAATCGCGAGCCCATTCGCAGCGTCACCCGTTCGGTCGCGAATAACGAATTTCATCACACCACCGACGAAACCAACACTGTGGCGCGGCGAATCGTGAGGAGATTGGCCGAGCAAGACGTTGCCGCGCTAAATCCGCCTTCCGGTTTTCCGATGGAGATGAGCCAATTTCCAGGCAAAGTTTGGGTGGTGTCACATAAGCCGGTGGCGGTCGCGGCTGGATTGGGGCAAATGGGAATCCATCGCAATGTCATACATCCACGCTTTGGCAACTTCATCATCCTGGGAACGGTTTTGGTCGCGACCGAAGTGGATATCGAATCGCGCGCTATCGATTTCAATCCTTGCTTGACCTGCAAACTCTGCGTGGCCGCTTGTCCGGTCGGTGCCATCAAGTCTGACGGCAAGTTCGATCCCAGTGCTTGCCTGACACATAACTATCGCGAATTCATGGGAGGTTTCACCAATTGGGTGGAACAGATCGCCGATAGCAAGAATGCCCTCGACTTTCGCGCTCGCGTCCCCGATCAAGAAACAGCGTCGATGTGGCAAAGCTTGAGTTTTGGCGCCAACTACAAGGCGGCCTATTGTCTGGCCGTGTGCCCTGCTGGCGAAGAGGTGATCGGCCCATTTCTCGATGATCGCACGCAATTCACGGCAGAGCACCTCAAGCCGTTGCAACAGAAAGTGGAGCCGATCTATGTGGTGCCCCATTCCGACGCCGAGCAGTACGTCGCCCGCAAGTATCCCCACAAGAAGCTGCGCCACGTTCCCGGCGTGCGTCCGACGAGCATTGCCGGCTTCATCTCTGGCATGATGATCGTTTTTCAGGCGGGGCAGGCGAAAGGTATGAATGCCGTGTATCACTTCACGTTTCAGGGCGCTGAAACGGCGGAGGTGACGGTCACGATTCGCAATCAAACACTAGATGTTCAAGCGGACCTTGTCGGCACGCCTGATTGCGCGATTCATGCCGATGCAACCACTTGGCTGGGCTTTCTGCGCAAGGAACGGAGCATTGTCTGGGCGATCATGCGGCGCAAAGTTCGCGTGCAAGGGCCGCTGTCGCTGCTCACCGCGTTTGGCAAGTGCTTTCCGTCGTAGCTAGTTGCTATTTACTCTTTCACTGGCTCTTCGCCAGCGATGGTGCCCAGTGCGCCCCAGACACCGTACGGACTGGCGAAGGAGCCTTTTTCGATCTGCGCGGTTGTTGGCGTGGGTCGAGTGGGATCGCCGGCGTCGATGTCATCATTGAAGAAACGCACCGAGCCATCCATCATCGCCACCAGCGCGCCGCCGCCATGAGCGCTGCCGACGGAGTAAATGCCATCCGTCGCTTCCTCGGTGCCGATGGCACAACTGGGACTATTCGGCGGCAGGATCGTGTTCACTAAGGA
>JBGSHH010000079.1:0-3173 GCA_041752355.1 Pirellulaceae bacterium
GCCTGGCTACTAGATCTCCTGGCCCACACGACCGTTGACATCCTCGGACTCAGCAACCCCGCCTACTTCCCAACCCCAAGCCAACTACCGCCAGCCAGAAAACGATGAAAGTGGGAAGTACTGAGGAATGTCTGCCCCACCCAAGGCATCAATCCTTGCCTTCGTGCTTGACCTTGTCCCAATACTTTTCAAACGCACCGCGCACATGAAAGTCGGGGCTGTTGTCGTGGTCGTGGCATTCGATGCAGCGCCGTTCCGCTTCCGCGAGCGGCAATCGCATCGACTCCCGCAACTTCGCCAGTTCGTCTTTGCTCGGCGATCCTTCGCCATTTTCCGCCGCGACATGCGCCGATCCTGGCCCGTGGCAGTTCTCGCAACCGCTGCCGTGCATCGCCTTCGACTTCTCGAGCGATTCGTAGCCCGTGGCGAAAGGGAAAAACTTTTGTGGGTTCCAGCCAGTCACGTGGCAACTCAAACATTCGGGATCGAAGTGCCGCGCGATATCCGTCCGTTCTTTGGGATGCACCAGCGAATCCGTGGCGTGCGCGTGGGGGGTCTTTTCCCAGATCTCAAACGCTTTGGTGTGGCACTCGCCGCACGTTTGCGAACCGACGAACGAATGTCCCGACGGATGTCGCAGCGGCTTCAATCCCAATCCATCCAGGCCGGCCTCTTTGAGTTGATCTTGATACGACGACAACAGCGCCAACATGTCAGGCGAATCCTTAAAGCGATCATCCAGCGGCACGCGCTGGTAGCGCAACCGCTGCTTGGGATCGTCGAAGACGCCAATCACGCCTGCATACATTCCCTTGGTGCCGACTTGCACCATCAACGACTTCGTTCCGGCTATCTTTTCCATTTGATAGGTCGGTTCGCCCGCACCCCCTGCGGTCACGACGACATCAAAGCCGGGGAACTTTTGCGCTAGCGCCGTCGATTCTTCCAGCGATGCTTCCGCCAATAGCACATACAGATCACACTTCGTCGCGGCCATGCGTGGCCAAATCGCTTTCAAGCCTTCGGCGGCGGAAGTATGCAGCACTTCGTCGCTCAAAATTCGTTTGCGTTCCTCATCCCCCAACACGCCGGTCACGCCAATCGACTTCCCGCCAGCTTTCACGACGCGAAACTTCGGCGTTAGCGAATCATCCAGAATGCTGACATTCGCACTCACGAAGATCGCATTGTCGGGATCGTCCGCCACCGTCGCCGCGACCAATTCACCCACTGATAGACGCAAGTCCTCGGGGCCAAAGGTGACCGCCTGATAGCCGATTTTCTTCAGCCCTTCCACACTCATCTGATACTTGATTTCTTGCTGCCGACCGAATCGTCGCACCTGGTTGCCGACATCCATGGCGATCATCGGCCAACCTTTGTCGGCCAACTGTTTGGCGAAGGTGTGACGACGCGCTAGACCACCTTTTTGATTCGCCAGGCCGGTGCAGCCGCAGGGTTCGATATAGCCTTGCTGCTGCCCCGTCACCATCAAAACCAGTTCCGGCTTGGGCCAATTCACGAACAACGCTTCGCGTTCGTCTTTCTTTTCCGTGGTCGATGTGGCAGGTCGATCGGCGGCCGATTTATCCGCCACGCGTTGCACGACCACCCCGGTCCCAATCGGTCGCAGGTTGCGCGGCTGTTGCAGGCCCGATCCAGGCACCGCGCCATCCCCTTCCATCACCGCCGCAAGTTGCGACTCCGCGTCTTCCTGGCTCGCAGGCTGAAAGCAGCCTATGGCCGAGACGAGCGCGACGGTCGCCGCGGTACACCAAGTCATTTGCCCAAGGCGTTGAGGATTCAAAAGCATCAATGACTCATCCTTGATGGAGGGGAATACTTCAATGTGTCACTCAATCGCGAACTGCACAAACAATCGCACTTCCTTGGCGATGGGATGCGTGGTGCTGAACACCACCTTGCCGTACTTGCCTTGCTCGCCGCCCCAGCGATTGAACGTGGGTGCATCCGCCGGAATCGAAATCGTCAAAGGAACTTTAATCACCACACCATCGCCCAGCGGCGTTGGTTCGCCCAACGTCGCTTGCAACGCCTCGGGCGGATCGACACTTTCAATGGTTAGTTTGGTCGTGTCCCGCTCCGGCCCTTTGATCAAAAAGAACATCTCCACCTTGGCTCCGCGCCCCCGCTTGAGCTTGCCTAACTGCAACAGATTCTTTTCGCTGTTGAAGCCTTTGGCACCGCGGGCGTGAACCAACGAAATATCGCTGGCGACCGATCCTCGGACCGGAATCTCAATCGCATCCTTCACCAGATTCGTATCGAGGCGGATTGTCTGATTTAAGGCTCCAATTGGCAAGCCGGATTTTGTCGTAACTGTCAGCAGCACGCCACTTTTCGCGTCCGGCATCGCCTTAATGTCTTCCTCTGCTAGCGGCGACACAGCCAACTCCCATAACTCCGCATGATCGGGATTGTCGAAACTGTGCTTGATAATCTCCAGCGGCTGATCGGCGATATAGCCGTAAACTTTGATCTGCGTGACATGATCCTGGTTGGCCGAAATACCCACGAGATCAAGTTCTTCCGGCACAGGGCGGACCGATTGCGCCACCCGGCCGGCAATTGTCAGGCGGATGATGGGATTTTGGGGATCGGAGGTTTCCAACTCGGCCGATTGCTGAAAACTATCGACGTAGCTCTTCACTTCCCATTCCAGCTTGACGGTCGTCGTGTCACCTGGCTTGAGGCTGCTATTTTTGAGTTCAGCGACCGTGCATTTGCAGGTCGTGTGTCCGACCTTGATTTGCAGGGGGGCAGTTCCTTCGTTCTTGATCGTGAATTCGTGGCTATCTTTGGTGTTCCGCTCGATCACGCCGAACTCGTAGCGATCCCCATTGAGGACCACCGCCTTAGGCGAACCGCCGGACGAAGGAGGTTGGTTCACTAAATTCTCAGGGGGGCGCGTATGAAAGTACTCGCCGGTCCCCCAGAACTCCGCGCTGGTGTTACCGATGCCGATCGCCAAGCCCAGTCCCCCCGCCGCGAGTGCGATCACGAACGTTTTCATTGCTGGCTCCTGGGTGTTAAGTTGTCGAGAATTCCCGGCCATCCCACAGCCTATCAACCAAACGACACGTTGTCAATACTTATTTACAATTTACTCGCAACTATTCCCCGTCGTCGGAATTCCCGTCTTCCGCTGTACG
>JBGSHH010000080.1:0-3501 GCA_041752355.1 Pirellulaceae bacterium
GTCACCAGTCCCACGGCGTCGCGCTGTCGCGAGAGAAAATAGGCGATCGTCGCCGCCGCCGTCTTGGCATAGTTCGCTTTGTCATAGCTGAGCGAGCTGAACGTCATCGAATTGCTGAGATCGACCAGCAAGTAGCAACGCAGATTGGTTTCGTCTTCGAATCGCTTGAGGTAATACCGGTCGCTGCGCGCGAACAACCGCCAATCCAAATAACGCAGATCGTCGCCGGGAGTGTACTGACGATACTCCGTAAACTCGACGGAGAAACCATGATAGGGACTGCGATGCAAGCCACTCAAAAAGCCTTCCACTACCAGCCGAGCGCGCAGCTCCAGATTCTTGATTCGCATGAGCGCGGCGGGGTCGAGATACGAAGCGGACCTACCCGGCGCGGTGCCGGCGGAAGTAGACTTCGCGGTGGTGAGCAGCCTGGCAGGCAAGCGGAGACTCCTATTTTAGCGGCACATGTTCCAGCAAACGATCGACAACTTGTTCGACAGTGATCCCTTCGGCTTCCGCGCGATAGCCGACCAACACGCGATGCCGCAGCGTCGGATGCACTAGCGCTCGAATATCGTCCGTGGTGGCATGATGGCGACCGGCCAGCAAAGCGCGGGCTTTGGCTCCCAGCACCATGTACTGGGCGGCACGCGTGCCTGCGCCCCAACTCACCCAGTCGGTAATAAACGGCGGGGTATGGGGTTGACCGGGTCGTGTTGCCGCGGCCAAGCGCACAGCGTAGCGCACAACATCTTCGGCGATGGGAACCTTCTGCACGACATCGTGAAAGCGTCGCACATCCTCGCCTGTGAACAGTGGCTCAATCGCTGCCGACTTGCGCGAAGTGGTTTGTTGTACCACCGCCACTTCGTCATTCTCTGACAAATAATCGATCAGCACGTTGAACATGAAGCGATCGAGCTGCGCTTCGGGCAGCGGATAGGTTCCTTCCATTTCGATCGGATTCTGCGTGGCGAGTACGAAGAACGGTTCGTCGAGCACATACCGCACGCCAGCGACGGTGACCTGATGTTCTTGCATCGCTTCGAGCAAGGCGGCTTGGGTCTTGGGCGGGGTGCGATTGATCTCGTCCGCCAGAATGACGTTGCCAAAAATAGGCCCTTTGACGAATTGCATCCGGCGATGCCCATCGCTGGCTTGTTCCAGGATCTCCGTGCCGGTGATGTCGGCTGGCATCAGATCGGGGGTGAATTGGATACGCTGAAACTTGAGATGAAAGACCTGTGCAATGGAACGAACGAGCAACGTCTTTGCCAGGCCTGGCGCGCCGGTGATGAGACAATGACCACCAGCGAAGAGGCTAATCAAGAGTTGTTCGACGACATCGGTCTGGCCGATGATGGTTTTGGAAAGTTCGCTTAAGATCCGCGTGCGGCCTTCGCGAATCTGCTCCACCACTTGTTGTTCCATGTCGGGCGTTTCAAGTTCGATCATCGCACTGCGGATCCTTGTGGTGATAGTCTGACACCAACCCGAAGCGTGAGCGAGGAAGTCACGGCGATCCTCGCTGACGCTTCGGGTTGATGAAGTGCCTCGCTGACGCTTCGGGTTGGTGTTGCGCTTCGGGTTGGTGTTAATGGGTCATGGCGTACGTAACAATGTTGATCCCCAAGGGGTAGGACCACTTCTCCGAGAATTCCTTAAAGTAACGGGCGTCCATGCCTTCGCGTTCCCAGCCGTCGCCCAGGTCGGTGTTGTGGCAAATAATGACCATCAGGCGACCCTGGTCGTCGAACAGGCCACGGTAGTGTGCTTCCGTCGCGTCCCAACGTTCGGTCGTTTGCCCGTTGTACCAGGCGTGAATGCTGGGGACCTGCGGCTTCTTCTGCAGGTCATAAACGCAATGAAAGATCTCATGTTCCAGGGGCAACTCGACCGGCTCGCGATCAGGGAAGACGCGCTTCATGTTCTCGTAAAGCACGGCCCATTCGTCTTCACCCCAAAAATCATCCACCATCATGAAGCCGCCATTTAGCAGATACTTTCGTAGGCAGACCACTTCCTCATCGCTCAGCCACATATCGCCGGGCTCGATAAGATAGACGAAAGGATAGTCAAACAAGGCGTCGTCGGTGAGCGCGACGATCTTGCCATGGGGGTCGACTTCGAGCGATGTGAGTTCGTGCAAGCGATAGGAGAAGTTCAAGTCGCTATCGGGATAGTCCGTCGCCCATTTGCCGCCGCGCCAGTCATTGTAGGAGTTATAGCGGATGCGAACAAACGTGAAGACATCGCTCTTGAACTGTTCGTCGTTCTGCCACTCGGGTACACCATTACGATCGACCATTTCCGGCCGAACTTCACGAGACCAACGACCGCGCTGCCCCAACGCCAGCGTGGAAGCAAGACAGACCATGGCCAAGGCGAAGAATAAGAGCCGGCGATGATTCATGGCGGTGTCTCCGGCGCGGGGAGTGAAGTGGCAGGCTCGGTCGGGGGATTATCAGCGGATGGTGTATCGACAGGCTTATCAGCGGGGGGCGTTTCGGGCGCGGGTTGGGCTTCCGAACTGGCATCCACCTCGACCAGTTTCAGCAGCAAGTGCTGTGCGGCGCGATAGCGCGGAGTTTCCGCCAAGGCGAATAAAACATGTCGTTTGGCGGCGGCGAGTTCTCCTTGGGCATGGTAGGCGGTAGCCAACTCAAAATGCAGTTCCGCCGGATCGAAAGGATCGAGTTTTAGTAAAGCCTGATAGCTGGCAATGGCCAGAGATTGATCTTTTAAGTGTTTGGCTGCCTCGGCGGCGCGACGATGCGTGGACGCGACCAGCGGACTGACCGCCAGCGATTGCAATGCGACCTGTCGACTGGCCTCCCAGTCGCTAGCCTTGGCAGTCAGTTCGCCTAACCGTTCCAGTGCCGATAGGTCGTCACATGTGAGCGCACACAGCTTTACCAACACCTCGCGCTCGGCTTTGTTCTCCCCCAATTCGCGATAAACGCTCGCCAAGAGCGAATAAGGATTGCCCCCGCCGCCATCGTCAGGGTACAACTCCCGCATCTTCTCCAAAGTCTCTTTCGCGGCGGGCCAATCTTTGGCGGCTATCTGCAATTGGGCCAAGCGGGCCAGCGCGGCGTAGTTGGTCGGATGCTCCTTGAGCAGCGCTTCGATGGCCGCCACATCAGCCCGGCGTGGTAGGTCCAGCGCGGACCAGTCGGCGTTGGGGGCCAGTGCATTCGCCTGCTGGCGGGCGTATTTGGCGAATTCATCATCCAAGGCATCGATCGAACCGGTGTAACGCGCCAGCGATTCGTTAATCGGCATGCCGACCCCCAAATCGATAAGCACTCGTTGCAGCGTCTCTAATCCGTATTTCTCGACGAGATACTCCACGACTAACGACGATTCGTAATAGGCGAATTGCAAGTGTAGCGCCGACTTGGGACTGAGAAGAGCGCCGCTGAGTTGACTCACAGGCGTGAGTTCCGCTCCCAGAATCATTTCGCGATAGCGCGGGTTCATCGCCTGACCCCACGACTT
>JBGSHH010000081.1:0-13156 GCA_041752355.1 Pirellulaceae bacterium
AGGCGATCAAACCCAAGTCGATCGCCAAGAGTAGCAGCATTTGCAGGATCATCTGCATCGTTCGTAACTCGCTTCGATAGTACTCATCACGCTCCGCATGATGGGCTGGGTTGGTGTTCAAAAAACAAAGTACTCATCACGCTCCGCGTGATGCCGCTGGACTTCAACTCTAATTGGCTACGAATGGGTCTTTCCCTGTCGCGGGTTAATGTCTGGTGAGCAATCCTCGTGGCTCGCTATCGTCAGGCATCACGCGGCACGTAAGGGGTACTCTACGCATGCGCCCCGGTCAAACGGTGGAAGGCAGCATCGAGTCCTTGATGTTGCGGATCGAGGCCAGTGACCGTGCCGTCATAGACCACGCGCCCTTCGTTAATCATGATCACGCGACTGGCCATCGCTTCGACCTCCTGCAGGATGTGCGTCGACAGCAAGATCGTCTTCTCGCGCCCAATGTTGCGCAGCGTGTTGCGCACCTCGCGAATCTGATTAGGATCCAGGCCAGCCGTCGGTTCATCCATGATCAGCACATCCGGCTCATGCAGAAACGCCTGAGCCATGCCAACACGTTGCCGAAAGCCTTTGGAAAGCTTTCCAATCGGCTTATGCACCACCGACCCCAAATCACAAATCTCGATCACCGTGTCGATCCGTTGCTTCTTGTACGCTCCATTCATGCCGCGCGCTTCCGCGAAGAAGTCGAGCAAGCCATGCGGGGTCATGTCTGGATAGAGCGGACCGTTTTCAGGCAAATATCCCAGACGGGCGGAACCGGCCAGGCGATCGTTGGTCATATCGTGACCAGCAATCTTGGCGACTCCCTCCGACGGCGAAACATAGCCTGTGAGCAATTTCATCGTGGTGCTCTTGCCGGCACCGTTAGGCCCCAGAAAGGCAACCACTTCCCCTTTGCGAATGGTGAAGGAAACGTTTCGCGTGGCGGCAAAGATGCCATAGAACTTCGACAGTCCGATGGCTTCGATCATCGGCTCGCCTTGTTTACTGTCGGTCATGCGGCAGTCCTAGGACGTAAAGTGTGTCGTGGCAGGATGTAATGGAAAGCGACTAATATAGTGGGATTGGCGTAGGACTCAACACGGCGTGATGCCAAAGTCGGAACTGTGTGGACGGAAGTCGGAAATGACCAACGACTCAACTTTCCGATTTCCGACTTTCAACTTCACTCTTTTCCTCTCCCTCGTTGCGACGAAAAGACAGATGCCTTACCCAACTCGGCTCCGTCTCCCGAAAATCTGTGCGCAGGTGGACGCCACGCGATTCCTGCCGCTGGAGAGCAGCTGCCACCATCACGCGAGCGACGGTCAACATGTTCTGCAATTCCCAGCCGTTTTGTGAATCGAACTGCTGAATTAGCACGTACTTGCGCCAATTGTCGATCGATTCAGCGGCTTCTTCCAGCAAAGCCTGATTCCGCCGGACTCCCGCCGCCCGCCACATCAGTGATTTGAGCGAATTGAGGATGTCCTGAAGGTCGAGAGGCTCGCCAGCAGACTGCCGGGTGGGATTCTCTAGCGGCAGGGCTCGAAAGTCGTCCTTCATGCTCTCGGCGGCCACGGAGGCCCCGCGCCCTGCATGCGCTCCATATACGAGTCCTTCCAGCAAACTGTTCGATGCCAGACGATTTGCCCCATGCAAACCCGTCGAAGTTACTTCTCCAGCCGCCCATAGCCCCGCCAGCGAGGTTCGTCCTTCCATATCCACCGTCGCCCCGCCGACCATGTAATGCGCGCCGGGGCGCACCGGGATGCGGTCCTTGGTGATATCCAACCCGAATTTCGCGCAGGCTTCGGCAATGTGCGGGAACCGACTGCGGACGAGTTTGGCGTCGAGATGGCTCATGTCGAGATAGACGCACGAATGATGCGTCTTTTCCATCTGGCTGACAATGGCCTGACTCACGACATCGCGCGGGGCGAGTTCCGCCCGTTCGTCATAGCCAGGCATAAAGCGTTGGCCGTTTCTATCGACCAAGTACGCCCCCTCGCCGCGGACCGCTTCCGTGATCAGGCTGCGACTGCCGCCAGCAATATAGAGCACGGTCGGATGGAACTGCATGAACTCCATATCGCGCAGTTCCACGCCAGCTCGATAGGCGATGGCATGACCATCCGCTGTGGCCACCAGTGGGTTCGTCGATTCGCGATAGATCTGCCCCGCACCGCCTGTCGCGAGAATCGTTTGCTTCGCCCAGACGATCATCCGGCCATGTTGCTTGGTGTGAATCAGCGCGCCCCGACACTCCTTTTCGTGCGTGAGCAAGTCGAGTGTGAAGGCGTTGGGCCAGATGGAAATGTTGCGTTGCCGCTGCGCCCAGGCGATTACCGCCCGCATTACTTCCATGCCAGTCGCATCCCCTAAAGCGTGGACGATACGATGATGACTATGGCCTCCCTCGCGACCCAGGAGCAGTTCGCCTGCCGACTTTTCGTCGAAATGCGTCCCCCACGAGATCAACTCGGCGATATGTCGTGGTGCTTCGCGTACCACCATATCGACCACTTCCGAGTCGCAAAGTCCGCCGCCAGCGGTGAGTGTATCGTCAATGTGATCCTCGAACCGATCCTCTGGATCGATCACACTGGCGATGCCCCCCTGGGCATAGGTGCTATTGGATTGCTTAATCGCATCCTTGGTGACCACCAAAACCGACATCTGCGGCGGTACCGCCAGCGCCGCGCGCAGTCCTGCCAGTCCCCCGCCGATCACCAGGATATCCGTAAAGAAGTGCGCCGTTTGCTTGGGATGAAACGGCACCAAATAACGGGGAGTGGCGATGGGCATGGTCAAGTCGCACGAGAGCATCAAGAATTCGTAATGCCGCTATCGTCGCATCCAACCGTGCTGTTGGGTACCCACCACCTTTGCATTGATGTCGTGTATGCGCCACGCCAGATAAGTCTTTTTCCAATTAGCCCTTGCGAGCAGCGCGAAGTTTACGGCCAGAGGGTCAGTGAGATCGCCCTAGCCAATAACGGTCTGTCAGCGAAGAATATGAGTTATAGAACCAACGGCGACCAGCCATGAGGTGGGGGCAAGATATCAACATCCCCTCTTAAGGGGTTGTTAACCGGCGTTGACCCCTTTTGTCAATCGTTATAAACTGCGCCGCTGGATCAAGTTACGCGCATACGGTGGGTTTCACGGAGAGTTGCTCGACTGGTTACTCGGTTCGGTCAATCGCCGTTGGCGACCATACCACTCAATACATCTGCACCGATTCGTCACTTTGGTGGGCGGATTCTCGTTTGGGCTGAATCGTCATGGAAATGCTGGAACGTTCGTTTGAGTTGGTCGGAAATTTCTTCAACGGCATGTTGCGCGGGTTCGAGCGGAGCGTGACCTCGCTTTTCGGCTCGTCCAATGCCCGTCAAGTCAAGCGCATGGCGGCCAAGGTGGAGCAAATCGGCGCGCTCGAGGAGCGCTATGCCGCCTTGAGCGATGCGGAACTCAAGGACCAAACGCGCAAATTCCGTCAGCGATTGATCGCTGGCGAAACACTCGAAGACTTGCTGGTGGAGGCGTTCGCGGTCTGTCGCGAAGGCGGTAAACGCTTTCTCAATATGCGACATTACGACACGCAAATGATCGGCGGCATGGTGTTGCACAGTGGCGCAATTGCCGAAATGGTCACCGGTGAAGGCAAAACGCTGGTCGCGACGCTTCCTGCGTACTTGAATGCGCTGGAAAGCAGAGGTGTCCACGTTGTTACCGTCAACGATTACCTCGCCCGCCGCGATATGGAATGGATGGCTCCGCTCTATATGGGCCTGGGACTGACCGTCGGTGCGATTCAAAGCGATATGCCGGTTTCCGAAAGACAGAAAGCCTATAGCTGCGACATCACGTACGGCACCAACAACGAGTTTGGCTTTGATTACCTGCGCGACAACATGCGGCACGCCGCGCGGGGCGATAATCGATTCCGTCCCGAGATGCAGCAGTCGCAGCAGGCGTTGCATTACGCGATCATCGACGAAGTCGATAACATTCTGATCGACGAAGCCCGCACGCCACTGATTATCTCTGGTCCCGCGCACGACGACGTTAAAAAATACGCCGAGGCAGACGCGATTTCACGACAACTCAAGCGGGACGAGCATTTCCAAGTCAATGAGAAAGACCACACTGCGCATTTTACCGAAGAAGGGGTGCGGTATGCCGAGAAACTCGCCGGCGTCGAGAGCTTCTACACGCCCGGCAATATGCACTGGCCGCATTTGCTCGATAACTCCCTCAAAGCCCATCACCTCTACAAGCGCGACGTGAACTATGTCGTCAAGGAAGGCAAGGTGATCATCGTCGATGAGTTCACTGGCCGTCTGATGGATGGCCGCCAATGGAGTGATGGCTTGCATCAGGCTGTCGAGGCCAAGGAAGGGGTGAAGATCAAGGAAGAGTCGCAGACGCTTGCCACCGTGACGTTGCAAAACTTCTTCAAACTATACAAGAAGCTCTGCGGTATGACTGGTACCGCCATGACCGAGGCGTCCGAGTTTTGGAAGATCTATCAACTCGATGTTTTGGCAATTCCCACCAATCGCCACATGCAACGCAAGGAATTCCCCGACGTCATCTATCGTACCGAGCGTGAGAAATACATCGCGGTGGCCGAGGAGATCGAGCGCTTGCACAAGTGGGATGGCTTGATCCTTAACAACGGTGACGAGATCTATGGCGAGATCGTGGCCGATCGCGAGAACGAGGTCGTCTTCATCCAGGCGGAAGGGGTGAAGCGCGAAAAGGAAACCATTTCCAAAGACAAGATCAAGCATATTCAGCCCAAAGGTCGTCCGGTGTTGGTCGGCACCGTGTCGATCGAAAAGAGCGAGCGAATCGCTGATTTACTGGAGAAACGGGGCATTCCCCATCAAGTACTCAACGCCAAACACCATCGCCGCGAAGCGGAAATCGTCGCGCAAGCGGGCCGCTTGGGTGGTGTCACGATCGCCACAAATATGGCCGGTCGCGGTACCGACATCATCCTTGGCGGTAATCCCGAAACCATGGCCTGGGCACAACTGCAAGATAAGTATCCGACCCGTTTGGAAGTGCCGCAGGAAGAATGGACAACGCTGGTCCATGAGATCGAACAACGCGAGCAGATGAAGGAGCAAGGCAAGTTGGTGAAAGAACTTGGCGGCCTGCATGTGATTGGCACCGAGCGGCACGAGTCGCGACGCATCGACTTGCAGCTTCGCGGACGTTGCGGTCGCCAAGGTGATCCCGGCAGCAGCCGCTTCTTCTTATCACTCGAAGACGATTTGATGCGTATCTTCGCAGGCCCGTGGGTCAAGAGCATTCTTGATCGTCTGGGCATGCAAGAGGGAGAGAAAATCGAAAGCCGCATGGTTACCGGTCGTATCGAAGCGGCACAGAAGAAAGTCGAAGAACGCCACTTCGAGGCCCGTAAGAGCTTGCTGGAATACGACGAAGTGATGGACGAGCAGCGCAAACGCATCTACTCGTTTCGGCAACGTATTCTCGATGGCTATAGCTGCCGCGAATTGATCCTCGAAATGGTGGAAGGGCAAGTTGAGCACTATGTCAACTTGCTGCTGGCTCGTGACTTCGCCGTCGATACCTATGCGAACTTCGTCGGGGGCCGCTTCACTACGCAGTTTGAAGCGCGCGATTTCCGCGGCATGGATGTGGATCAAGCGGAGCAATACGCCCGCGACGAAGCGACTCGGCAAGCGGAAACGCAAGTTTTCGACGCCGTGGATGAGAATCTGCCCGAAGGCGACGATGAAGACTGGAACTGGGACGCGCTCGCCAAGTTCAGCAACACTCGCTGGGGCTCAAACTACAAAGCCAGCGATCTCAAGCGTATTGGTCGCACCGAAGTTTCCCAGTTGTTGATCGACGCCGCCCACAAGGCAATCGAAGGGGTCGATCTCTCCGAAGGGAAGTCGATTCTGGAAGAGAACTTCGCACAGAAGTCGCTGATCGGCTGGATGCAATCGAAGTTTAGCGTGGAACTCGATCTCGAAGATTTCAAAGGCATGGACACCAAGTCGGTGAAGTCCCTGCTGCTGAAGAAGGCGCGCGAAGCCTATGAGTTGAAAGAAGCCGAGTATCCGATCATGGCGGCGATTTCATCGCTGGGAAGCAAGAACGGCGTCGATGGCAACGCGCTTCTGGAATGGGCGCAGCGGCGCTTCGAGACAGAGATTCCCTATGCCCAGGTGCAAGGGAAGCGGCTCGACGAAATCCAGACAATGCTCATCGAGCACAGCAAAGCCTCCACGGCCAAAGCAGATCAAATGCTGGTGGCGGTCAAAGAAAAAGTCGCCACACTCTTTGGCCCAGATGAAGACGAATCGGTCACGCTCGCCAAAGCCACTGGCGGCAATGGGGTGTTGAATTCGTTCAGCGATTGGTTGCACGACACGCTCAAATGCGACATGGATGTGCATCAATTGGCGGAACTCGATCGCGAACAACTCGAACGCAAGCTCAGCGGCGCGGTCGACGACCTCTGCCGGCCTGAGATGCGCCGCATGGAGCGCGAGGTGCTGTTGGAAATTGTCGATTCAGCCTGGAAAGAACACTTGCTGGTGATGGATCGGCTGCGCAGTTCGATCGGTCTGATGGGTTATGCTCAGGTCGATCCCAAGGTTGAATACAAACGCGAAGGAATGAAGCTCTTCGATCAAATGTGGAAGGCGATTGGCGAGCGCGTGACCGATTTGGTTTATCGCATGGAGAACCTCAACGAGGACTTTGTCAGCCACACCTGGCGCGAAACGACTGCCCGCAAGGACGATGCTTCGTCCGTCTCCGATATGGCGCGCGAGCAGCAACAAGCGATCGAGAATAGCCAGGTGCCAACCGATGGCAAGATCGATCCGATCCGCAACCGCGGACAAAAGGTTGGTCGCAACGAACCTTGCCCATGTGGTAGTGGCAAGAAATACAAGAACTGTCACATGCGTGAACAAGGGAATGTATAGGTAGATTGAGTCGTCGAGCATCACGCGGAGCGTGATGGACACAAAGTACTCATCACGCTCCGCGTGATGTCGCAAGATGTTGATTTGGCTATGTTTACTCGCTGGTTATTGCCACGGAATATTTTTGGGTGACGATCAAGGTGTAGTGCGCACGATGGTGGATCGTCGAGCATCACGCGGAGCGTGATGGATACTATCGGAAAGGATTCCGCGCATGCCCTACCTCCTCAACATCGTCTATCTGCTACTGGTCACGCTGCTCTCACCTTACTTGTTGTTCACGGCGATTCGCAAAGGAAAGTATCGCAGCGGGTTGATGCAGAAATGGTTTGGCTTGGTGCCGCCACGGCAAGGCGACCGGCGGTGTATCTGGCTGCATGCCGTGAGCGTCGGTGAAGTGAATCTGCTTGCGCCCCTGCTCAAACAACTCATCACCGCGTATCCCACCACCCAGTTCGTCATTTCCACTACCAGTCGCACTGGCCACGAACTGGCTTGTAAAAAGTACGCCGAATATCAAGTCATCTACGCCCCGCTCGATTTCACCTGGGCGGTGAAGACGGCGATGGCGCGGATTCGTCCTGACATGTTAATTATCGCCGAACTCGAACTGTGGCCCAATCTGATTTGGGCGGCGAAGCGTTATGGCGCGAAGGTCGCGGTTTTTAATGGCCGACTGAGTGAGAAGAGTTTTCGTGGCTATTGCTGGCTCAAGCCGCTGGTGAGTCGTGTCTTGGCGAGGATAGACGTGATCGCCGCGCAAAACGAAACGTATGCCAAGCGGTTTATCGCGCTCGGCGCGGCACCAGCATGCGTCCATGTGACTGGCTCGATCAAGTTCGACGGCGCGGAAACCAATCGCCAAAACCCGCGCACAAAGGCTCTCGCCAAGTTGGCAGGCATTGCGCCAGACGACATCATCTTCCTGGCTGGCAGCACGCAATCGCCCGAGGAAGTGCTAGCGCTGGAAACCTATCGTCAACTCCAGCCAGCGCATCCACGCCTTCGCTTGATCTTGGTCCCGCGCCATCCCGAACGCTTTGACGAAGTGGCGAAGCTTCTGACGCAGTCTGGAGTGGCTTGGGCGCGGCGCTCGCAACTCGATCAAGGCGCGGACAGCAATCGTGCCCGCGTGTTGTTGGTCGATGTCATCGGTGAACTGGGTGCCTGGTGGGGTACCGCGCAGATCGGCTTTGTTGGCGGCAGCTTGCTCAACGAACGCGGCGGTCAAAATATGCTCGAGCCTGCTGCTTATGGCGTGGCGACTTGCTTTGGCCCCAACACCCGGAATTTCCGGGATATCGTGTCGATGATGCTGGAGCACGAGGCCGCCGTGGTGGTCCATTCGGCGGCGGATTTGATCGACTTTGTCCGCCGCACGCTTGAAGATGCCCCGTTTGCGGAGCGACTGAATACCGCCGCGCAAGCCTTAGTGCGATCGCAATGGGGGGCAACAACGCGGACGGTCGAATTGCTCGCGCGACAGCTAAAGGAAGCTCCGTCTCCTGTCGAAGTTCGCCAAAATCCTGGCCGCGCGGCTTAGTGGAGGCCTACTTCTTGCGGCAAATCGAGGCGTAATCGCCGCAATGCCCGTTGTGGAACTTCCGGGGTCAACCCTATAATTCGGGTTTTGCTAGTTGGCGGTTTTACGCCAATTTAGGGCGGTGTTTCAGCACAGGAGACGAAACGTGGCAGCGGGCAAGTATTTGTTCACTAGTGAATCAGTCAGCATGGGCCATCCCGATAAGCTCGCGGATCAAATCTCCGACGGCGTGCTGGATGCCTTGCTCGCTCAAGACCCGACCAGTCGCGTGGCCTGCGAAACGCTGGTCACGACCGACTTCTGCTGTCTGGCAGGGGAGATCACCACCACCGCCAAAGTTGATTACGAGAAGGTCGCCCGCGAGGTGATTCGTGGCGTGGGCTATACCGACGACAAGATCGGCTTCTCGGCCGACACGTGCGAAGTGATGGTTCGCCTGCATAGCCAAAGCCCGCATATCGCCATGGGTGTCGATCGCGACGGTGCTGGCGATCAAGGCTTAATGTTCGGCTACGCCTGCAACGATACGCCGGAACTGATGCCGTTGCCTATCGCGCTGTCGCATCGCATCATCAATCGCATCACCGAAGCCCGCTTCAAGAAGGAAGTGAATTGGCTCCGCCCCGATAGCAAGAGCCAGGTCACGGTCGAATTCGACGGCGATCGGGCGGTGCGCGTCGATGCGGTCGTGGTTTCCACGCAGCACACGCCGGAAGTCAGCAACGAAGAGATCCATGAGTTCGTCAAGAACCATGTGATTCTGCCCGAGCTGCCGGAAGAACTCGTGACGGGTGAGATCAAGTACTTCATCAATCCCACCGGCCGCTTTGAAGTCGGTGGCCCGCATGGCGATTGTGGTTTAACCGGTCGCAAGATCATCGTCGATACTTACGGTGGTTGGGGACGTCACGGTGGTGGCGCGTTCAGCGGCAAGGATCCGACTAAGGTCGATCGCAGCGCCGCCTACATGGCTCGCTACGTCGCCAAGAACATTGTTGCCGCTGGACTGGCCGATCGTTGCGAAGTGCAATTGGCCTATGCGATCGGTGTGGCTGATCCAGTGAGCGTGCATGTCGATACGCAGGGAACGGGGCGTGTCGATGATGATCGCATCTGCCAATTGATTCGCGAGATTTTCCCGCTCACGCCGCGCGGAATTATCCAGCATCTCGATCTACGTCGCCCGATCTATCGCAAGAGCGCCGCAGGCGGTCACTTTGGTCGTAGCGAAGCGGAATTTGGTTGGGAGAAGACCGACCAGGCAGCCAAACTTGCCGACGCCGCTGGTCTGGCTTTGGCCGCGCGTTAACGCGAGTGTTTGATTCGCGAGATGAAAAACATCCACGGCCACTTGCGCATGCGAGTGGCCGTTTTTCATATGAACACGAATCCCAATCCCTACGAATCGCCGCGTGAGATTCTTGACGAGCCAGCCGAGTACTCCGAACAGGTCAAAGGCGAAGGGCAGCGGCGCTGTGAGCGCTGTGGCGGCCACGAGTTTCGGACGTGGCGTTGGTACCATCCGTTGTTGCTGCATTGGCTGATCAACCCTGGCTTGGCCGTTAATGAGTTGCTCATTGGGACCCGAATACCAGCGACGACGTTTCTATGTCAGCAGTGTTTTGACTGGACCAATGCCCAGGGGCAGTATGTCGAATGTCCTCATTGCCGGTGCTTTCATAGGGCGGAGATTTGGAAGAGTAACTTCATGAATTGGCTGGGACTGGTCTGTCCCGACTGCGGCCAGTTCATTCCCTGTTTGCTGAATCTCACCTCGGCTGCGATACTATTCGTGACTTGTCCCTTGTGGTGGCCGATTTCACTCCTCGTGGCGCCCAGGTACAAACGTTGGGGACAACAGCGGGCCATCGCGGCCCGTAGGGCATTACCCACACCTTCTCAGCCCAGCACTGCGACATGAGTATTTCCTCTGTTCCACAGCGACAGCGACTGGACTTGCTCCGCGATGCGGCGGTGTTGTCGAGCGGCACGATGGTCGCGATGCTGGCGTTGGTACTTCTGTCACGCCGCCTGGCAGGTCAGTGGCAACCTCTGCCGTCGTTGATGCTGCTGAGTGCTGGCTTGGTACTTGTCATTTTCGCGCAACTGTGGCGCATCGGTTGGCAAGCGAATGGAACTCCCCGTGAACCCGTGTGGCATCAGTGGCTAGGTCGCATCGGCCCCAGTGTGATCCTGTTTTGCTTTGCGATCGCATTCTCGGTTCCTGGCACTAGCATCCTCGGCTTAGTACTGTTCTGGCTCCTGATCGTTGGCACCGAAAGTTACGTCGTGCGGCAGTACGCGACACCACGGCAGCGGCGCGAGGTCGCCACACCTGTGCCCAACGAGGTAGCTTTGACGCTAGAGGATGCGATTGAGGATGCAGAAGACGAATCCGGTGAGTTGTTGCCCGGCGATGTTTGGCAACAAATCACGCGACACAGCACCGAAAGTGTTGAGACAGTAACTTGCCTCCTGCGCGTCCCGTTTGCCGTCGGGGAGCAAACGCATACGGTGCATGTCGCGTTCTGCCCGCCGCTGGAAGGGCGATTAACGTCGCGCTGTGAGCATGTCGATGGCGCAGCCTGCGAAATCAAGGTTTCTTTGGTGGAAAGTTTTGGCGCACGGTTGGAAGTCAAGCGTCGCGGCCCGCTTGCATTGGCGGATGAAGCGGTCGTGCTGTTGGAAGCGCGCGGTGCAACCGAGTCGATAGCAAGGCCAACCGGACGTGGCGAGGAAACCTAAGAATCCTCAATGGCCGGATGTTTTTCGTAGGGCTCGATGTGGATCAAGACATCAGCGATGCGGAGGTTCGATGCGCGCAATGTGGCCCGTACTTTTCCGCCAATCTGATGGCCTTGGCGAACGGTGGCCGAGGCGTCAACTTGCACATGGATGTCGATAAAGTGCGTCAATCCGCTCTTGCGAATGCGCAGCTTGTCGATGGCGCGCACACCTGGGACGCTGGCGGCCAAGGCCCGCACGGCGGCGGTGAACGATTGCGGAGGCGCAGCATCCATTAAGTCGCGCGCGGCGCTCCATAGCAGTCGCAGGCCGCTGTAGACAATCACCAAACAGGCCACCAGTGCGGCGAAGTCATCGGCGGTTTCGTAGCCTGGGCCGCCGATCAGACCAATGCTAATGCCAATGAAGGCGGCGAGTGAGGTGAGGGCATCAGAGCGATGGTGCCAGGCATCACTTTGCAAGGCGCGGCTGTCATGCTCGTCACCTGCCTGGCCGATATACCGCGCGAGCGCTTCTTTAATCGCCACCACCAGAATCAACACCACCAGCGTGGACCAATGTGGCAAGTGGTGGGGCGTGTAAATCTCTTGCACACTTTGAACGGCAATGATCACCGCCGCCGCCAGCAACGCCACGGCGGCGATCATGCCGGCCAGCGCTTCGGCTTTGCCATAGCCGTAGGGGTGTTGTTCATCGGCCGGACGAGTGGAAATGCGGAGCCCTTGCCAAATGGCCAAACTGGTGGCGATGTCCGTTGTCGATTCGATGCCGTCGGCGATCAAGGCGTAGGAATTGCCAAAAACGCCGGTCATGATCTTGAGCACCGCCAGCGACGCATTCACAGCTACGCCCAGCAGCGGCAATCGTGAAAGTTCGTCCGCTTCGGGCAAGGCAGAAGGCATCGGCGAAATTTCCGCGATATTCAGGGCGAATCAAAGAGGGTGTCGACATTGTACCAAGGATCACGATACAGACATGTCAATATAACTCGCTCGCCTTATCGCTCCCTGCGCAAATAATGATGGGCCGTGCTTAACAACAACGCGGCTAGGAGGACGTTGCCGATGGCGGCGGCGAACTTTGCCATAAAAACGCAGGCGATCGCGCTCAGGCCAAAGATCGTTCCCAGGCCAAAGCAAACGACGCCGAGCACCAGCGAAAAGCTGGATGGGCGGGATGGCGCGCGCTCGGCAGTCGGTACGTCGGCCATTGCCAGCAGTCGCGGCGACGCATAGGGGTTATCTTGTTCCGTAGCCTCCCAAGGGAGAGTCTCGCCCAATGCCTGCGCCGGAAACGAGCGGAGTTGCACGAAGTACTCCAAGATCGCCAGCGGAACCATGAAGAACGAAAGGTAGGCAAATAGTCCCCACGTCAAATTGAACCATAGCAAACGGCGCAACAACTTACGGGCATCGGCTTCCGGCAAGATCGCATCATGCGGCGAGCGGGTGGTGAAGACGAGAAAGCCATGAAACGTCGCATAGTGAATCCGCACATCGCCCGGTTGTGGATCGTCGTGAATATCCAAGTCGGAATAGATGCGCAGGAAGGCACGCTGGGTCCACGCGTGTTGATGGCGATAGAAAAGTATGCCACCGATGACCGCAGTTGGTAGGCCGATGAGGACGAGTCCCAACACGCCATAAATCAGCACTTTGTCGAAGAGTTCGTTCGCAGGTAGCATAGATAATTACAACGCGCGCCACATCACCAATACATCAATCCGTCCCAGCCTCGCATGGTCGAAGGCTTGCGGCAATCGCCCGACAATCGCAAAGCCGTGTTTCTCCCAGACGCGAATCGCCGCCACGTTGCTGCTCACCACATAATTAAACTGCATCGCGACAAAGCCTTGTTCGCGAGCAACCCCGAGCGAATGTTCGCATAGCCTGCT
>JBGSHH010000082.1:0-28448 GCA_041752355.1 Pirellulaceae bacterium
ACTCTGCCCTGCGCTTGCTTCGACGCGGACGCAAACAGTGTTCGGTGTTGGCAATCCTCAGCCTACCGTTTTGTTTTTTGGCGAAGCACCAGGTGCAGATGAAGACGCGCAAGGCGAACCGTTTGTGGGTCGCGCGGGGCAACTGCTCAATAAAATCATCGAAGCATGCACGTGGCAACGCGAGGACGTATTCATTCTCAACGTGCTCAAATGTCGCCCCCCGAACAATCGCCCGCCGGAAGAACAGGAAATCGTCAATTGCCGCCCGTTCTTCGAACGGCAACTGGAAATCTTGCGGCCGAAGTATATCGTCTGTCTGGGCGCTTCGGCGGCGAAGTCGCTCCTGAAGACCGACCAAGCGATCGGCAAACTGCGCGGCAAGTTCCATGCTTATGGCGATGCAAAAGTCCTCGCCACCTATCATCCGGCCTATCTCTTACGCAATCCGGCCGCCAAAGCAGACGTTTGGGAAGACATGAAAATGTTGCTGCGGGAAATGGGGATCGAAGTGCCAAAGAAGGGAGCGTAGTTGTTTTGTCGGTGTCACCGACTACGCTGAATCGACAAATGGCCAACTGCATGCCTCGAGGACTTCCTAACGCTTATGACGCCGATTACCTGTCCGCATTGTCAAACGAAACTCGCCGGCAAACCTGGACTAGCGGGCAAATCGGTGCGATGTCCCACGTGCAAGCAAGTATTTCGAGTCCCTGATGCGACAATGCAATCGCTTCCGCCAGTCGTCGAAACGGAAGTTACGTCGTCGAGCAATCCGCCGCGGGTGACGGAAGCATCGCCGGATAATCTAGCGGAAAAGTTGTCCACCGCGTGGTCCCACAGGCCAGTCGACAACTCCAAACTCTGGGAAGGTTTTCGATTTCGCACGAAGATTCGCTTGGCCATTGTCGTGGGCCTGACTGGCTTGGTGTTTTTACCCGCCCTGTGTTGCGTTGGCGTCACTTCGGTTCTCGAACTGTTCCGCAATATGCCGACGGCCCGTTGGGAACGGCCGAAGCCACCTCCGAAACCGTTTGATCTCGCCAAGGTAAAGGACGCGCACGCGATAATCAGAATGGCGCATTCCAAGTACGCTCACGAGTCCAATTACATTGGCCTTATGCCCAATCTCGATCCGGACGAATATGGCCTCGTGGAGATTCCCGGAATGTGTGGCTACAGCGGACTAATCAAATCGACGGCGACCATGCGTTTCCGCGAAGGGCAAGACCCGGAATGGACATTGCTCAAATTGGTTGCTCGCGACCAAGAGATCTATCGAGATCCGAGCTATCAAGAATAGATGCCTTGACGGCCCTACTTCGTAATCCGCTGAAACGCATACACAGCCTGGCCATTGTCCGTCGTGAACGCCTGCGGTCGCGTGGTGCTATAGGTGCCGCAATAGTGCAGCACTTCTCCCTCGCGCCGCAAGATCGTGCGGACAGTTTGCCCATTCGTTGGTCCGCTATCGACGACCAGATCAACGTGCGTCAAATTGCCTTGGACCTTAACAATCTTCATTGTTCCGCCATAGGGACCGTACTGAGGAGTACCGGAGGACCAGCGACCTTCGCTCACGCGAAACCATTCATTTTTGGACGTACTCCAATCGCCATCCCATTCGGTGGCGAGCGTGGTCTTGTTAATGCTCTCCAAAACAACCTGCACGCGCCATCGAATTTCGTAGTCAGGCGATGATGTCGCTGCTTGGAGCAATTCCATAGCGGGAGCGCCAATCGCCATCAAGTGCTTGCTGGCTGCTTCGCGCGTCAGGTAACGCCGATCACCCAGTTGTGCAATCGAACTCTTGATGCTCGCTGATTGATCCGGCGGGTCGCCCCTCAAACTGGACGGCCACCAGCCAGAAAGGAATAAGCCGACGACAAATAGTGCAAGTGTACTTCGCATGAAATCCTCCGCGTAGTTTGGACATCGAGATTACCGCGAACGACTCTCACTGCCCATCTCCAATCGCACGCTTCTTCGGATTTAAATGCTCGATCAAGAACTTCTGGATCGTGCCGTACTTCTCATCTTTGTGGCCGGGATAGGAAACGATGACATCGACCCCTTTCTCCTTCGCCCGTTCGGCAAACTTTATGCCGTACAGCGCGGAGTGAGTGGGGTCGGGTTCCTTCTCGCCGAGCACTGGCGGAGTCTTTTGATTGGGATAGGCGAGGAAGATCGCCGGGTCATCCTTCGAGAGCAATTCGATCGGCGAGTATTGCTTGATCCAAGGCATGACTTGCTCGCGATTGTCGATGAGCAGGTTGAACTCTTCCGCGCGTGAACGCCCCTTCGCGGCGAAACCAAACGCGTGTCCGCCATAGACGGCGTTGGGTATCCACTCGCGCAGTTCTTTTGGATCGAGCGAAGTTTGGGCACCACTGACGGCGGCGCAAGTCAATCGCGATGACTCGCGAGCGATCGGATCTTTCATGTTGGGATTAGCGATGTCGTCGTGCAAGGCGAGCCACAACGAAGTGCATGCGCCGGCCGAACTGCCAGTCGCGCCGATGCGCTGTGGATCAACATTCCATTCTTTGGCCTTATGCCGTAGCGTTTGAACCACCCGCGCTGCGTCATGCACACACGCTTGTACTGGCGGTTCGATCTTTTGCTCCATCGCCTCCGCGATAAAGCGATAGTTCACTGCCGCGACGGAAATACCGGCATCCAGGTAGGGCTGAATTGCGCTTTCGCCATAGCTCGTCTTATCGCCATTGACCCAGCCTCCACCATGAATCAGCAGCACAACCGGTGTCGGTCGCTCGGATTTCGCCTGCCAGAAATCAAACTTCTGCCTTTGGGACTTATCGTCGTAAACATAATCGGCGACGGTCGGCTCAGGCCGACGGGGCGGCGCCGCTTTCTTTTTGTCGGCTTGCGCCCAAAGCGCTGTAGGCAAGAGCAGCAGCACGGCAAACAAGCAAAGTCGCATGGCCAGAACCTCGCGCAAAAAGGAGCAGTTCGTCCGCCTAGTGAGCAATCAGTTTAACCCCGTAAAATATCGCGAGGCTACCCGGCAAGTGCGCTAAATATCAATACGACAATCATCAACAACGAGCCAATCGCCGACAGGCCGCCGAGAACAATGCCGATCCAGGCGTGAACCGAGCCCTTGATTACCGGGTTTTCCTTGCGTTTTCTTAAACCAATAATGCCAAGCGCGACGGGTATGATTCCCAGCGGCAGCGGCGTGACGCAGCAGATCAGCGTGCCAATGCTGAAGTAATACGCCATCAAAGCGCTGGGATTCTTATACGGAATCACGCCACCTGTAGAGTCGCCCTCGTTCAACTGACCGAGTTTGGGTTCATACGGCGGTGGTGGCGAAGGGGATTCGTAAGGGTTGGACATGGGGCAAATCGTCGGCAAGAAAGGAAGTGAAATCGCAAGGCATTAGATTAGCCTGCGCGCGGGAGGATTGCCAGAGACTGCCGGCCCATTGAGCCAAGGCAGATCAAGCAATGGCGTGATGCCACGATTGTGTTCTGAAAGCGAATCGACGTGACGCGAAAACGATCCTCTTCGCAGGCGGACCTTCTCGGCCCATGAGTCTCATCGCTACTTGAATCGATACACCGGTTGCTGCGTCATCCGCTGCGAGGGAGGGATCGGCGCGGTGCGGCGGGAACTGTCAGGCGAAGGGTTGGGACGCGCCGTTACGGGGGGAGCGGTGCGTGGTGCGACGAGCGTTTCCGCAGTGGGACCGGGCGAATAGTAGGGAGTTAAACTGACGGATGCCTGACCATGCACCCAGCGCTGTTCGCACGTTGGGCAGCCGTTATAGGCGTGATAGCCTTCGCTCCATCCCAGGCCGAAGAAGCGACCGAGCGAGTTCCAATCCCCAGCGCTCGCGCTATTGGCACAGCCAGCCAAACAAACTATCGCGATGAAGAACATCCGTGACATGCGCCGACTCCTTCCCAGAATGTGACCGCTGGAAAGTATCGACCGGCGCCAGGCTATTCGCTTACCCGATTCGCCAACATCATTCGGCATGACCGCCTTCAAGCAACGGTCATGCCAACCCTATCGTTTCTACCGGGTGTAATGCGGATCGCAATTGCCGTTGGGGCAGGGAGGAGGTGGATGCAAGAAGAATTGCGAGCGATGCACACCCAGGCAGTCGTCGATGCCGCGGGCGCCATTGGGGAAGGGGCACAGTCGTGGCGAGTTGTTATACAGTGGCGAGTTATAAACCGGTGGATAGCAAATCTGCCGCCGTGCGGTCGTCTGCCCGTATCCCGAATGCAGCGGCACTGCTAGGAACGGGTTCAACGGGCGGCCCTGGATAAAGCCAGGACAACCGCCGGTGGAATAGTATTTGTCTGTCCACCCCAAACCCCAATAATGCGCCCATTCGCCCGCGTTTGCCGCCGAAGCAAATACCAACAGGCCGAGGTAGACGAAGCAAACTGTAACGATCGTACGGACCATAACGCCAACTCCCTTCCTAAAACAAGGCTTGTAGGAAGAGTATCGACGATGACGAACGTAGCGATGAACTCAGGTGGGGTCGTAACGATTTTAACGCCCCCCACCCACCACAAGCCGATTCTAGATCGGCTTATTGGGGTCGCGCACCTGGCCTGGGGCGTTGTTCGTTGGATCGTAGCGCGTCGATTTCTCGGGCGTTCGCTTCTTAATAATGCCGGCTCGCTCCAACAGCGACATACCAAAGATGCTAGCGCGATCAGCCGCTTCGTCGGGCGGTGGCGGACCGACAGCGCCCAAATCGGCTGGCGAGTACTGCACCGTGTATTGATGTTTGGCGACCGCCAGCGAATCCCCTGGATCGAGGCGCTTTTTGGCGGTGATACGGGCACCGTTGACTTTTGTGCCGTTGCGGCTGTTCATATCTTCGATGAACCAATAGCCGCTATCGAGCGTTAGCGTGCAATGATGCGCCGAGACGTTTGCGAACCGCAGCACGATATCGCAACTTTCACGCCGACCAATGAGCAATTGCCGTTTCATCATCGGAATGGTGTCGCCACCGCCGACAGGGATGAGCTCGCCAAACATGGCGGGTGTTCCTATGTGTCGGGAACTTGTCCCAAAGTGATAAGAGATTACGATTACAACATTCCCATGCACAGTCGGGCGTTGCCCTCGCCCAACGTTATTACAGTATCCGAGGCTCCGCGTGTCGTCAACCAATTTGCCTGCAACTCCCGCGACACACGCCGTTTACGATTGGCGTTCGGCCGGATTGCGGTACTATCACTACAACTTCCATCTGCGGCAGCGATTTGGGCATCGCGTGCAGAAGGTCAGTGTCGACGCCGGCTTTACCTGCCCCAATGTTGATGGCACGGTCACCACCGGCGGCTGCACGTTTTGCGACAATCGCAGTTTCAGCCCCAGTCGGCGCCTACCTCGGCAGACAATTGCCGAACAAATCGACGACGGCATCAGCCGTTTAAAACGCCGCTACGACTGCGACCACTTCATGGCCTATTTTCAACCGGCGACCAATACCTACGCGCCCGTGGAAAAACTTAGAAAGTTATACGATCAAGCGCTCGCTCATCCGCTCGTTGTCGCGATGGCGATCGGCACACGGCCTGATTGCGTGCCGGATGACGTACTGGCACTGCTCAGCGAACTAAGCCAGCGGACGTATCTTTCTATCGAGTACGGTATGCAGACCATGCACGATCGGTCGCTCGACTGGATGAATCGAGGACATCATCACGATGCGATGATCGACGCCATGGGGCGTAGCCAGGGGTGCGGCTTTGAAATATGTGCGCATCTCATTTTGGGTTTACCAGGCGAAACGCGCGAGGACATGCTCGCCACCGCGCGCGAAGCGGTGCGGCTGGGCGTGGATTCCGTCAAAATCCATAATCTCTACGCCGTGAAGAATACCGAATTTGGCGAACAGGTCGAACGCGGCGAAGCGACGTTGCTTGAGCGCGATGATTATATTCGCACGCTGGTCGATATCCTGGAAATCTTGCCGGAGCGGATCGTCGTCGAGCGCATCTCCGGCGACGCGCCACCCAAGTACTTCATCGGGCCAAGCTGGTGCCTCGACAAGCCCAATGTGCGTTTGGCGCTAGATCAAGAACTCCAGCGTCGCGACACCTGGCAAGGAAAGCACGTGGGGTAGGCATCCTGCCTGCCGACTTAATCTTTCTGGTTGCTGGTTCTCACCAAAATAACCGCGCAACCATCGGTGGCAGCGGCTTGATAGAACGCGGACACTTCGCCGCATATTTCCGTCAACTCCGGTGATTCAAGTTTCACCTCTGCCAATGCCGCCGCAATATGCCCCGCCATGTCGGGACGTTTCAGCACCACCAGCAGCCCGTCTTCGTCGGCCAGTTCTCTTCCCCCCAACACCACATGATTGAATGGATACTCACCGTCAGCAGGCGACTCTCCGCCACATAGCGCTCGGTGCAACGCTACGGCCTGATCCAACACAAGTCGCGGCAGGTTGGCGTTGTCGCTTAAACCTGCGACAAACGCCCGCAGCGCTGCAGGCGTTCGGCTGGCGAATAGTTGCTTTGCGCTATCGCGATTGAGCGCGATGAGTTCGTAATTGGCCATGGATTTGGCATTCGCAATGAGGAGTAGGGGACGGTTGCTATTCGCGCGGCGAACTACCAATGGTACAAAACATCGGCCCCCGTTGGCAGGCGTACGGACTTTAAGAAGGAGGGTATGGTCATGCGTGCGAGCGTGTTCCTGGCGATGCTTGCGTCGTTGGTTGTAGCCAGTGCTCTCCGCGCGGCGGAGCCGACCAGCCCCTTTCCAGAAAAACTGAAACTCGCGGTCGGCTATCATTGCGAAGTCACAACGTTTCCGAAGACATCGGGCTGGGACAAAACGACGACGACCTACACGGGAACGGTGATGGCGACCGATGGCAACGGAATCACCATGCGGAACGTCACGCAGGCGTCGCGCGTCGAACAGTGTCCGCCCTTGCTGAATCGCGTTCCTTACATCAATCGCGTATTCAAAAACGTGGGCATCGGCCGAGCGCACTTGGGCGAAAAGCAAGTCTCCGTGACCTACGCCGAGATGGCAAGTTTCCGCGAAGTCCCAGACAAGGAGTTTAAATCGCTGACCGAAAGCGCGAAAGACAACTTCTTCGCGCGCGAACCGGCCGACACGAAATAGTGCCGCCCGCTATCTCCACATATCGTCATCCGCAAACGGATGAGAGCCGGACAGTTTTGGTTTGGGCAACGCCTTCAACAAATGGCTCGCCAAACGTAGGTCGTCCCTCGTCGTAATCTTAAGGTTGATCGGCGAACCAAGCACCACCGTCACGGCATGGCCCAATTTTTCGACCAGAAACGCTTCATCGGTAGCAGGTAGCGAGCCACGTTTGGCGTAGGCGTCCATGAGCAACTGGCGCTTGAACACCTGCGGTGTTTGCGCTTCCCAAAGTTGCTCGCGCGGCACGGTCGTTTCGATTGTGTGATCTTGCCGCACCCGCTTGAGGGTCGCAACGACCGGCGTGGCGAGGATGGCGGCGTCGGTTTTCACGGCCGCCTCAAACACACTGTCGATCCACTCGTCAGCGAGGCACGGCCGCGCCGCGTCATGGACCGCGATGTACTGACAGTCAGGCTTCACGCGAGCAAGAGCGTTCTGCACCGAATCCGCCCGTTCCTTCCCGCCATCGACGACATCGATTCCAAGGATCGCCACGTTGGACCCAAAACGCATGAAGAAATCCTCACGGTCTTCCGGCGAGATCACCAGAATCACTTGCTTAACGTCAGGCCGATTGATGAACCGCTCGGCGCTATGTAGCCAAACCGCACGGTTGTCGAGCGAAGCGAACGGTTTCTTGTAATGCTTGTCGTGGAAGCGACTGCTTTGCCCTGCGGCTGGTAGAATCACTGCGAAGTTGGACATGCGAAGCCTCCCTTAATATTGAAGGTGTGAGCATAGCAAAGCCTGGGGGCGAGCAGAACTGCGGGAGGGGAAGGTATTCGCTTCCTACCATCATTAATTGGCGTGCCAACGACGGTTTCTCCCCCATTAAGCCAGACCGTTTCCCTGCGCTGGGCGTCGTCCTATAATTACGTCGCCGTCCCCCTGACGGCGAAAGACCCGTTCTCGGTCGCACGACGGAGTTTCGCATCGCATGGCTGCTTTATTCCCATACCACACCACTCGCCACGTTGTGCGCGCTATCGCCGGATTCGGTTGCTGGGCCATGCTGTCGTTGTGGCTGGACGGCGACCAGGGTTTGCTGCGCGCTCAGGAGGCTGCCACGCCGGCCCGTGCGGGCGTCTTGATTCCCGTTGCGTTACCAATCACCAGCAACGTGAATCGCCAGGTCGAGAAGATGATCGACCAAGCGACCGAGAACCTCACTACCGATGGCCAGCGCGGCGCGCTCGTGCTCGAATTCCGCCCCGCCGCAGGTCAAGTTCCCGAAGCCAGCGAATTGGAAGCCTCCTATGCTTTAGCGCGCCATCTCATCGACGCCAAGCTGAGCAAAGTGCGCACCATCGCCTACGTGCCCGAATCGATTCGCGGCCACGCCATCTTGCCCATGTTAGCGTGCGAACAGATCATCATGCATCCTCAGGCCACCATCGGCGAAATCGTCGATGCCAAGACCATGGCGGATCGCGGCATGATGAACGATTACGAATTCATCGTTTCCCAACGTCGCACGCTGCCTTGGCCGCTGGTCAAGGCGATGCTCGACAAGGATCTCGCTGTTTACAAAGTTCGCAAAGGGAACGAGGTTTCCTATGTGACGGGCAGTGAGCTAGAGGAACTTAAGAAGTCCGGTGGCGTCGATGAAGCGACCACAGTTGTCGATCGCGACAAGTCGGCCATCTTTAGTGGCGAGCGACTGCGCGTCGAGTTGGGTTTCGTCAGCCATCTGGCGAAAGATCGCAATGAACTGGCCACCGCACTGAAGATTCCCGCTGCGACGCTCGAAGACGATCCCACCCTCGGTGGCGCGTGGATGCCGGTGCTGATTCGTCTAGATGGACCCATTCGTACCGACAAGATTAACTTCATCACCCGCAGCCTGGAACAACGTCTGGCGACGGGCGACGTGAACTTTATATGCATCGAGATCGATAGCGCCGGCGGATCGCTGCAAGATTCTGTGCGACTGGCCCAGACCTTGGCTGACTTACAACTTCGCAACATTCGTACAGTTGCTTATGTGCCGCGACAAGCACGCGGTGACGCGGCGCTCGTCGCGATGGCCTGCGATCAGTTGGTTGTGCATCCCAACGCAGCGCTCGGCGGTGCTGGCGAATCGGTGCTTGACCCACGCGATCGTGAGAGTCTGGCCATCACCGTCAAAGCACTTACGGAAGATCGCGTCCGCGGCTGGTCGCTACCACTGGCGCTGGTCGATCGTGAACTGGCCGTATTTCGCTACGTGCGAGAAACCGATAATGCCACCGCTAATTTCTGCGATCAAGAACTCGCCGAACAGCCTCAACCGGGAGACTGGAAGAAAGGGAGTCAGATTCCCACGCATGAAGGAATGGATGGTCGTCGCGCCGAAGAACTGGGTTTAGCGAAGTTTCTCGTCGAGGATTTCATCGAGCTCAAGGCCATTTATCATCTGGAAATCGAGCCGGAACGCCTGCAGGCCAATTGGGCGCACATGTTCATCGAACAACTCGCGCGGCCCGAAATTGCCGGCTTTCTGCTGTTTATCGCCTTTTTCACGATGATCGTGGAAATGATGACGCCCGGCACGGGCGTGATGGGGTTTGTCTCGGCGGTCTGCTTTTTGCTCTTCTTTTGGGCGAACGTCTTGCACGGCACGGCCGGCACCTTGGAGATACTACTGTTTGTTGCAGGCGTGGCGTGCTTGGCGATTGAAATGTTCGCCTTACCCGGCTTTGGTGCCTTCGGCATCGGCGGCGTGTTATTGATCGTCTCGTCGGTGATATTGGCGAGTCAGACGTTTGTCATCCCGCGCAATACGTACCAGTTCGAGCAACTCCCGAAAGGGTTGTTGATGGTAACGGCAGCGACTGCGGGAGTGATTGCTTCGCTCGTGTTGTTTCGCAAGTACATGCACAAGGCACCGATGCTCAATCGCATGCTGCTGCGGCCACCGGCGCGCGACGACATTGCGGAACTCAATCGCCGCGAAGCGCTAGCCACCTTCGATCATTTGCTGCATAAACGCGGCACCACGCTCACACCGCTAACGCCGGCCGGTAAAGCCCAGTTTGGCGATGAGATGGTGGATGTGGTCTCCGATGGCGAGTTCATCTCGCGCGACACGGCCGTTTACGTGCTGGAGGTCTCTGGCAATCGCGTGGTGGTCAAAGGTCTCGACGGGTAGCGCTCTTTGCTAGGATGCGATTATGGAAGGATTCTTCTGGCCTGCAATGCTGATCCTGCTCGGCGTGGTGCTGCTGGTGCTGGAACTCTTCGTGCCTTCGGGAGGCGCGCTGGGCGTGATGGTCGCGCTCGTATTCATCGCCGCGATCTGCTGGGGCTTTGCGGAAAGCATCTACGTCGGCAGCACCACGATGGTCGTCATCGCCATGCTGGTGCCAGTGATTCTAATGATGTTCGCCAAATGGTGGCCGCAAACGCCACTAGGGCGTCGGATGCTGCTCAAACGCTCTCCCGCGCAGGACGAAGCGCTAGGTATGGATGATGAGGACGAACGACTGCGCGGATTGATCGGTCAGCGCGGCCGAGCGAAGACGAAGATGCTCCCTAGCGGCGCGGTGACGATCGGTGGTCAGACCTACGATGCAGTCTCACAAGGGTTACCGATCGAGTTGGGCGATCCCATCGAGGTAGTCGCCCTGCGCTTTCATCACCTCGTGGTTCGCCCCGTGCAAAACGACGCCACACCCCGCCCCGAGGCGTCGCCGCCCGGTGACTCGCTATCGCAACCGATCGAGAGCTTCGATTTTGACGACTTCGAAACCTAGCTGTTGTTTTCGGGGCGAGAAAAAGCTAGGCAAACTGCTGGCGCTTGCGGTATTCGGCAGGCGTGAGGCCAAGCGTGCGACGAAACTGTCGGGTGAACGAACTTTGATCGGCGTAGCCGCATTCCAAGGCGACTTGGACGATGGGCTGCGCCGTATCACGTAAACGTTGCGTGGCGTGATCGAGACGGAACTTGAGTAATAGCTGACTAGCGGAAACGTGAAAAACCTCGCGAATGCGATGATCGAATTGGAACGCCGATAGACCGGCCATCTGCGCGAGTTCGTCGACCGTCATCGGCGCATCGAGACGAGCTTGCGCGCTGCGCAATGCCTGAGCGACGTCGCGATAGTCTTCGGTCGGCGCATGCAGATCGCGCGATATCCCGACCAATCCGACGCACACTCCTTGCCGATTCTTCAGCGGCAACTTGGTGGTCATGCACCAACCAGCCTCCCCTGTGGGATAGGTGTGCAGTTCCAATTCATTCAAGAGCGGTTCACTGGTCGCGATCAAATGCAGATCTTGCTCCAAGTAGTTGGCTCCCAGCGGCGCGGGAATGACGTCGACCGTGGTGCGACCAATCAATTGGGATTTCTCCGTCATGTCGCAGCGTCTGACCAAGGTTTGGTTCACCAGCACGTATTGGCCGTGGGCGTTCTTGAGGAAGTACACCAAGTCCGGCTGCGCGTCGAACAAGGCTTCGCAGGTGAGTGGTTCGGCAAGTTGCGACAGCAAATCGTGGAGCAGAGGTTCGGGCATGGGCCGCTAGCGCTCCACGACAGCAGGCGGCTTGCTACGTGCGACGAAGCCGCCAGCGACAAAGACTTCCGCGTCACCAAGAATCAAGTTATAGACCTTCGCCGATTTCTCCGTGGGAGTTACCGATAGTACTGTCACTGCGCGAATCCCGCCGTCATGTTGCTGGAGGATCATGTCGCCCCGTTGGAGCTTGCCGACTTGCACGGCCTTGTCCAAAGCAACGCAAAGTGGTTGTGTTTGCGTCGTAGTCAGATCGCCGCCGTCGGTTTCGACTTTCCAAAGCCAGTTCTCCGTGACGAAGATTTCACTCACGGTGGCGACCGCGACTTTTCCTGTGGGAAGTTGGATTATCGTGCGATCTCCGGGCACCATGCTCTCGATCGTGCGAGCTCCCTCGTCCGTTTCCACCAACGTACCTGCCGGAAAACAGCCGGGATGACAAGGCTCAGCCAAGAGTTCATGAGCCGCCTTGGCTTCCGGAAACACTTGCTGCGCCCGGACCAAATCCGCTTCGGTGAACTCGTGACGCCAGCGCTCGTACAAGATTTCTTGGATCGCTTCATCCCCCAGCCAGCGGCGTAAATAGGGCACCGAGGCGATCGGTTCAGATGGCACGCCAGGCAAGTAACGTCGCGCGTAATCTTCGGCCGCGACGAAGCGCAGAGTGCCTTTGGCTTCGAGATCCCTTCTCACAGCCTTGCGTTGACGCACGATGCTCAGTTCCCAGCCCAGCCAGCAACAAAGCACCGTCATCACCACGAACAACGTTCGCAGGCTGAAGCGAAGAAAAAGCGGCCGAAACTTGTCAGGCATGGCTGCGCTCCACAGGCGCTACTCTCTGTTCTGCGAAATCTACTTAATCACGATGACGGGTGCCTTGACGTCCTTCGTGGGATGTCCGTCGCTAATCACTGGTATATGGGTATCGTTGATGTAACGTAGTTTGCCGTCTTTTTCGATTCGGACGCCGATGCCATACCTTAAGCCAGTGTCAGAGACTTTCGTCGGATCGTAAGCGATCGAAAACGGAATCGGAAACGCTTTGGGATCGCGCACCGTTTGCTCGCCGAGTACTTTGGCGGGCGCATCTTGTAAACTGACGTCCTGCAAACGAATGGTGACGACTAAGCCAGCTTCCAGTTCGCCTGCGGGGCCAATGACGTTGCCGCTGACGGTCGTTTTGCCATCTTCCGCCTTCTCGTCGTCGAGTTTCTTGCCATTGACCGACTTCACCCCTTCGCGACTTACCGACACCATCACATAGCGAAACCCAGGACGCAAATCTTTCGTGGCCAAACTGACCACTTTCAGATCGCCTTGGTCGTCGAGCGTTATACGAGGGCGAATCTGGCTACCGACAGTCGTTTGCACGATCACGATCTGTTTGGTGAAATCGACGTCGGGCAATTTCCCAGCGATTTTCCACGCGTCCCATTGCGTCTGCCAGTCTTTAGCATTCGCAATCGCTGTTGGTGGCTTGCCCAACAAGCCCCGATCTTCGATCGAGCCTTTCCAGGCGTCCGCAGGTTCCAAGACCTTGTCCTCGGCCTGAATCGGTCGCTGCGTAACCGCCAGCGCGATCATCGCAACAAAAAGATGAAGGGTTCGTTGCATATCTAGGGCCTTGGGGAGCGAGGAGGAGGCATCATTTAGAACCACAGGAAAAGATTATAGACGCGCCGAACAAAGGAAGCGTTCCCGTTAAACGTTGCAGGACCGAAATTGTCACCGGAGCCGAGCGGCCGAAGAAATCCCGACGCAAACTCGCCAAAAACGGGAAATTCCTCCCCACTTGGGGTTAAATCTATTTGCGAGTTAAGATTGAACATGCTCGTGATCCATCCCTCAGCCCGAAAATTCCACGTAGACCGCAATTTTTCCCGATGTACCTCGAAATTCCCACCGATCGGGCCGATCCCTATAAGCAGACGGCTGTGAGGTTTCCCACTGCCAACACCATGATTTGGTGGGAGCAATTGGAAATCCAAACGGTCGCCGATCCGCGCGTGGTCGGTGTCGTCTTTCCCGATGCGCATGCGATTCATCCCGATTTTATCGCCCGTCTGCACGCACAAGCAGCGGCCATGCCTACCAACGCGCGAGGCGTCGGTGGCAAGAAAGTGCGCGACGCCGTGACTTGGGGGATGCCTGCGGCGCAACTACTCACACAGCGCGCGCTGCTTCTGTTTTGTTACTCGCGGAAGGTGGCGTCGGCACACGTGCTCGATCGTTGGGCGAACGTGATGTATTACAACGACTATTCGACGCCGCATTGTCATTTCGACGCCGAAGGAGCAGTGGTGTATGCGGTTGATCCTGGCGAACAGATTCCCCAACAGCCGCTCGATGGCAGCTTTGAACTGATCGATCCGCGGATTCCCGCTTGCTGTCCCTCGCTGCCGGAACGTCCACAACGCGGACTGTCGCCGACCTTCATCCCGGGCATGATGTTGCTTTTCCCCGCCGAGTTCATCCATCACGTCCGTCCTTACAGCGGACAACGACCACGGATTACACTCGCGTGGAATATCAGTGCCGGACCACCGCCGCAAGATCGTGTCATCGATCCGACGCAGCAACTCGCGTATAAGATTACGACCAAGTCTTGAAGAAGCGGCGTGGGTAAAACCCTATGCCACGACCACCGGCTGCGGCAGAACGTCGACGGGAACCGTCGGCACGTGACCAATGGTGAATGCTTCGTCCAACACCACGTCGCGCCCACCTTTTAAGAATACGCGCACCCGCACGCACCACTTAATCTTGAGCAATAGCCCGTTGTAGGTCAGCGGGGAGTTGGGGAGTTGGCATTCCAGGCGGCGCAGCGTTCGCAAGTCGCCGTCAACGATGTCGCTCGGTGTGCGGCGCTCGAAGAAATGCACGGCCAGGTCTTCGTCCCCTTTGCCTTCGGTGTACCACATGACCGAAGTTTCCACGGCGGCAATGTCCGCGGGATCGACCGCGTCGATCTGATACTCATAGACGAGCAAATCGCGCGGGTCGTAGGTACGCGAGGGGCGCAGCAAGCGGATGCTGAGGAGTGGTTCCATCACACGAGGCTTACTGCGTTTGGCAGGGGATGCACGACGACCGGAAAGCTGCGTTCGTACCGCGGCCAAGAAACCGCCTCCAACCGCACGACCAGCCGCCAGCTTACGCCGTTGTGGGTCGATTGGAACGAGTGCATCGCGTTCTCGGGAATCCGCAGTTCGCATTGGTGTTCGAATGCCGCTCCTGGTTCGATCCGAAAGTCCTCTTGAACGAACACAATGTGTTCGCCAATGACTTGACGTTCCGTGCGGACATCCGTTCCCTGATGATAGGTAGCCTCTTCTTCGCAAACCAGTAACAGGCTGAACCGGGTAACGGCCAACCTGCCGGATTGCGAAATGAACACCTCGTACGTCCGTTTAGGATACAGCGGAAGCGCCGATATTTCTACGTGGGTTGGACCAATCCCGGTGTGCAAAAGCATTTGTTTTTTGAAATAAATCACCGCCCAGACGCCCACGCCGACGAAAACGACGGCCGAAACACTTAAAAGCCAGTCGATCTGTCCTACCAACCACCGGTGAATGGTCAAAGCGACCAAGGCCGCGGCCAGCCCATTCCAGAGCAGAAAGAACAACGTGCTAGCAGCCAACCGCCAGGCCGAGTTATGGGTCGTTGGCAATCGGAAAGCGAGGACCGTGCCAGGGCTGTTGGTGAGATTGGCGTCATGAGGCACATGGGGGAATTGATCGCGCTGCTGCGGAGCTTCATGCAGCAGATCCATTTGCTCGGCACGGCGGGCGATGGCGGCGCGGCGTTCGCGCGAGGTGCCGACGTGCAATACCGTATAGATCGCCCCCACACCGCCAATCAAGAGCAGCGACACCGAAACCAAGACCGCCACCCAGAACCCAAAGCCAGGCGTCAGCGATGTGCCTTCCGGTCCCGGCCAGCGCAGCGAGGCAATGACGCTCGTTAGCGAAGCGCAGCCCAAAATGAACAACGCGCCGGAGAACAACGTCTCCCCCAGCCCGCCCATCAGACGCGAGCCGGTTCGGCGTTCGCCGCGTTTCTTTTCCCAAAGTCGAAACAGTCGCGCCACAGTACTTCCCTGCCAAGGTTGACGATGCCCCTGGATTGTACTCCAATCGCCAGACCAAGGGGATTGCCGAAACAGGCGATCCATATCGAAGTTTTCCTCGGGGAAATCACCCATGCTTGCTCATCGTTGGCTAGGTTGCTTGGCTTTGCTGTTGGGATGCGTGGGAGCCAGTTCCGCCGTCAACGCTGGCGATTGGCCCCAAATCCTGGGACCTAACCGCAATGGCGTCGCCGTCGGGGAGACCTTCTTGCCAACCTGGCCAGCGGACGGTCCCCAGATCGCCTGGAAAGCGGAAGTCGGCGCAGGTTATGCCGGCGTGGCGATTTCCGATGGCAAGGTCGTGGTCTTCGATCGGGCGCTCGATAAGGAACGAGTCTTGGCATTCGATTTGGCGACAGGTCGTAAGCTTTGGCAAACGGACTTCGACGCCAGCTATCGCGGCGGCATCGACGCCGATCTCGGCCCGCGCTGTGTGCCGACGATCGCTGATGGCCGCATCTACGTTTTCGGCGCGGGCGCCGACTTGCATGCTGTGGATCTGACGACCGGCAAAAGCCTCTGGTCGCGCAATCTGGCCAGCGATTATGCCGCGCCCGATGGTTATTTTGGTGCTGGTAGTTCCCCTATCGTCGCGGGTGGAAAACTTTGGGTGAATCTCGGTGGCAAGGAAAGTGGACTGATCGCGCTCGCCCTCGATTCCGGCAAGACGCTCTATAGCGGCACCAAGGAGCAAGCGAGTTACTCGTCCCCCACGCTCGCCAAAATTGCAGGCAAGGAACGCTTGATCTTCGTCACGCGCTACAATGCCGTCGGCATCGACCCGAATTCAGGCGATCAAATCTTCTCGTTCCCCTTTGGCATGCGAGGACCCACCGTCAACGCCGCCACGCCGCTCGTTTTCGATGATCGATTGTTCGTCACGGCGAGCTATGGCATTGGCGCGAAACTGGCCTCGCTGCGCGGCGACAAACCCACCATCGTTTGGGAAAACGACACCAGCCTCTCCAGCCAATACACAACCGCTGTCTATCGGGCCGGCTATCTCTACGGCGTGGATGGTCGCGAAGATGCTGGCGGCGCAAGCTTGCGTTGCCTCGAAGCTGCGACTGGCAAAGTGATGTGGTCGGAAGCGGACTACGGTGTTGCGCATGTCATTCTGGCTGGGGACAAGTTCGTCGTCATTGGCAACGATGGGCAAGCGGAACTCGTCGCCGCTGCTCCCACCGCTTTCAAATCACTCGCGAAAGCCACGCTCTCGCGCGGTAAATTCCGCGCCTTGCCTGCGCTCTCCGAGGGTCGCCTGCTGGTTCGTACCGTCGCTACCGGTGGCAAGAGCGAAGTAATCTGCGCCGTGGTCGGTAGCGAGGAATAACAATCACACAGGCAAAACGCGCTGCGCATGAAACGCGATCAGCCCCAACAGTTTCGCGCGATTGATCGGCTTCGTGGCATAGTCGTCGCAGCCCGCCGCCAGACATCTCTCGCGATCGCCGTTCATCGCATGCGCTGTTAACGCGACGATCGGCCGGGCATAGCCTTGCGAGCGCAACCGTTGGGTGGCAGTGTAACCATCCATCACAGGCATCTGCATGTCCATCAAGATGATATCGAACTCGCGCCCCGCCACCAACGCTTCTTCCACTGCTTCCAGCGCCGCCTGACCATGCTCGACCACGGTCACTTGCGCACCGGCTTTACGGAGCAGGAAGCTGATCAAGCGTTGATTGTCGGGACCATCTTCCGCGAGCAACACTTGCAGGTTCTCACAGCACGTTGATTGATCCATCGTCTTCGGCAAATCATGCGCGGCATGGGAGCCAGCACTCACCACCGACGGCAACTCCGAGACTTCGTACGCCAACTCAATGCCAAAGACACTCCCGACGCCTGGCTCGCTGCGGACATCGATCGTGCCCCCAAGCAACTCTGCCAGTCGCTTGGATATCGTCAATCCCAGGCCGGTCCCGCCATACTTGCGCGTGGTCGAGGAGTCCGCTTGCGTGAACGGTTCAAACAGCGTGTCGATCTGCTGCCTCGTTAGTCCCACACCGGTATCGTGAACTTCAAAGCGTAACTTCGGCGGCCTGTGAATGCTCGTCCCCTGGCGGAGAACCACCCGCACTCCGCCGACTTCCGTGAACTTAATGGCGTTGCCAATCAGATTCATCAGAACCTGGCGCAAGCGTAAGGGATCGGTCCGAATCGCCGCTGGCACAGGGCCGTCCAGTTCCAGTTCCAACTGCAAATTCTTCGCCATTGCGCGAACTTGCATTAGGCTCAAGACCTCACGCAACAATGTCTCAGGCGAAGTGACGATCGATTCGGTGGTCACCTTGCCGGCCTCAATCTTCGATAAGTCGAGTATGTCGTTGATCAGATTCAATAAGTGTTCGCCGTTGCGTTGAATCGTTTGGGCCGCGTCGAGATTCTCCGAGTGCTTCAGGCTACCGATCAACAACTCCACAAAGCCCAGGATGGCAGTCATGGGCGTGCGCAACTCGTGACTCATATTGGCCAGGAAGGCGCTCTTGCTCGCGCTGGCCGCTTGCGCTTCTTCCTTCATGCGGAGCAATTCTTGTTCGGCCTGGATGCGCTGCGTGATCTCCTCAATGGTCCCCACGAAGCCTTTGAATTTCTCGCCGTGATAGATCGGTGCCGAAGTGACATTGATCCAGGCGATGCTGCCATCCTCACGGACGATGCGATGCGAGCGCGACATGCGCCGACGATTGCTAAAGATCTCGCCCCACTCGCGCAGTGCCGCGGCGCGATCCTCGGGATGAATATTGCACGCCCAGCCTTCGCCAAGGCACGCTGCCCTGCTCAAGCCGGTGATTTCGCACGCCATGGCATTGACGTAGATGCAGGCCCCCTGCACATCGGTGAGGAATTTTCCCAGCGGCGAAGCATCCATGATCGACTGCAATTCCGTTTGCTTTTCGACCAACTGACGCGTTCGGCGAGCGACTTCCTCTTCTGTCCACTTCTGTACTTCCTCGTGGTAAGCCTCGCGTACGGCAATCACGCGCAGTTCGTTTCGGCGTTGACGAATCGAAAGCAGCAGGAAGACATCTTCAAATAGCACCCACACGCCATGTTCCACGGCGCGCCACAAGTTCGATTCCGTCTCGCCAAAGACCGAGATTGGCGCCAGCACATCGCGCACAATGTGATCCGCGAACACCACCACCGTCGCCAAGGCGATCACACGCCAATCGCGATAGAAGGCCAAGAACGCCAGCGAGCCGAAGATGTGAAAATGCGTTTCAATCCGGCCGCCGCTGAGATGAATCAAGAGCGCGGACCAGAGCATTTGTGCGACACCAACCGTCAACCGCGTCACGCTCCGTCCCGGCAAGGCGTAAATCAGATAGACCGGCCCCAGCGCCAGCGCGCCACCAACGAACACCGCCGTCCAAACATGCACATGCACATGATATTCCGTGCCAAACCAGGTCAGCGGCGTCAGCCAAATCGCCAGCGCGATGCCGACCACCCATTGCAGCAACAATAGCGCCGCAAACAGGCGATCCGTTCGCACATAGTCAGCGGTCAAATAGCGATCGAGAATCGCGTCGACGCGGGCGCCGCGTTGTATCGAGTTCGCGGCCAGCGGCATTAAGGAAGCGGACATACTTCCCCTCCCCCTTGATCGTTCCCATCAGCGGTGCTCAACGGGCAGCCAAACACCTTGGTCGTCCTCAGGCTGGTGCCCGTTCCTTGCAGGTGCGCGCGAAGCGCTGTGCTTCCTTTACTGCGCCCTTCCTGACCGCGCGCAGGCGTGATCCCGCCCGCGAAGAGCAAATGGCCCGTATCGTCATACAGCAAGGTTTGGCCGGATGTTTCGACGCCGAAACGCTTCGCTTCTGCGCGATCCAGATCAAAAGAGACAATCAATCCCGGGATCGCTTGCGCCTGACGAATGAGCCTCGTATCGGTCCAACCGCTGGGTTCACCTGCGGGCAACAGAAAGAGCAATCGCGCGCTGACTGGCGCAGGCGAGGCCTTGAGGATCTGTTCCAATTCGGCAATCGTGGCTTGCGTGCATGGGCATTTGGGATGCGCGAACATGAGTAGCGTCGGCTGGCCTGGCACGGGGGTGATGCTGCTCTCGCTGGGCCAACGGGTAGGAGCCAAAGCTCCCCGCCCCGCCGAAGTCTCATACTGCCAAATCGCCACCATCCCACCGATCGCAATCAATAGCCAAGCGCCGAGCCCACACAGGAGCAGGCGATTGGACGGCACCAGCCCCAGCGGTAAGGATGGGCGTTGGGGAGTACCCCTGGCGTCGGTTGCAATGGAGACATCCAACATGGTCATCGATCTGCCCTTCGATGAATAAAGCGAAGTAAAGCTGGGTAACCCTACGTCATAGGGACTCGCGGGAACTCGCAAAATCTACGGTTTGCGATGCTGATAACGAACGAACGGCTCCCAACAAGTGGAGCGCGACCCAACCACCCCACTGGGGTTTTTTATTCAGATCAAATTTCCTTAAGTCCATTTATCATATTGAGTTACGAATTTCACCTTGTGCGATTCTTACCCGGGGGGGTCTAGTAATCGCTGCAACTTTTGCACACAAGAGGCCCACCCCCTTCGGAACCGGTTTCCGCCAGAGCGCACGAAAACGCACACTCCGCAATTCCAAACGCTACCAACATCCTGCGACCAGATAGTGGCAACCAACCCCACTCCCCAGCCTCACTCCCTGGTCTCGCCGGAGCGCAGCACCCCACAACATACCACACATTATATAGTTTGTCAATATATCTTTTGAATTTACTTATCAATTACACTGCCAGCAAAAACAAGCGTGGACCCACGATTGCCGACCTTGCCTTGCCTTCCCCTACCGTCTCTGCTGCTTTGTCCGATCCGTGTTCTTCCGTGTTCATCCGTGGCTCAAACTGCCTTTGCCTTCCCTTGATGTCCTTGGTGCCCTGGCGATTCCCCTTCCGCGTAGGCCAGATCCTCTCCCCACGAGAGCCAGGAATGTCCGCCCCACCTCCTCCCACCTTGACCATCTCGCCCCTCGCGCCTAGCATGGATTGTTTGTCACAACCTGTTGGGCCATGCGAGGTTAAGATGTCTGCTGAGAACGTTTCCGCTGCCGAATCGGGCTGTGACGGCGAGCAGTGCGTTGCCCCGCCTGCGAGTCGCAGCGGGCCGGTCGATCTGCCGCGCATCGAGCGCGCCGTACGCGAGATTTTGATTGCCGTCGGCGAAGACCCCGATCGCGAAGGCTTGCTCGAAACGCCTGCCCGCGTGTCGCGAATGTATGCCGAAATGTTCAGCGGCCTGCATACCGATCCGCGCGAGCACACCAAGAAGTTCTTCGTCGAGAAATATGACGAAGTGGTGCTGGTGCGCGATATCAGCTTTTGCAGCATGTGCGAACATCATCTGCTCCCCTTCACAGGCAAGGCGCATATCGGCTACGTCCCCAATGGCAAGGTGATTGGCTTGAGCAAACTCGCCCGCGTGGTGGAAGCGGTGGCGCGCCGCCCGCAAGTGCAGGAACGGATGACGGAAGAGATCGCGAATTTGTTGGTGAGCGAACTGGGTGCCAAGGGCGTCGCGGTGGTGGTGGAAGCGTCGCATAGCTGCATGACGATTCGCGGCGTGCGCAAGCCAGGGAGTATGTGCGTGACTTCGGCCATGAAAGGCTTGTTCCGCTCGAACCTGTCGTCGCGCTCGGAAGTGATGCAACTTATCAATGGCGATCGGCGGTAAGCAGCGTGCCTTCCATTGCGCAACTCCTCGTGCAGTTCATCTTTCGCTTGACCTTCGGCATGGCACTGGCCATGGGGCTGACGCCGCCGAAGCTCGTCACCAGTGGCTACTATCGCGTCCACCTCTGGGTGCTGATGGGGTTGAACACGCTGGCGTCGCTGGCGCTGTTTTCCAATCGCACTTACGAATACTGGGGAGTCGTTTTTGGCCTGGCGATTGGATTGTCGGTGGTGAGCTATATCGGCGCGGTAATGTGGCTCTACGAGCGCTGGCAGATCGGGCAGTTCTTGCTCTATCTGATTGCCTTGGGAGGCCTGTTGGCGGCGATCCTGGCGACCTCCTGGGACGACGCGGCGACTACCACCGGCATCGTGCTCGGCATCTTGGACCTGGCATCCGGCGGTTGGCTGCTGGGCGTGACGATGGCGGCGATGCTGCTGGGGCATTGGTACCTCAACACGCCCACGATGGAACTGGTGCCGCTCCAGCGATTGGTGCTGCTGATGGCGGTAGCAATCGCCATTCGCACGGTGGTCGCGGGCATCGGTCTATCGTTGCAAGTCACGTACGCCGAACCGCTGCAATACACGCTCTGGATCTTTATTGGCTTGCGTTGGCTGTCCGGCCTGCTGGGGACCGCCATGCTCGCGTTGATGACGTGGCAAGTGCTGAAAGTTCCCAACACGCAGAGCGCCACCGGCATCCTCTACGCCGGCGTGATCCTGTCGTTCATCGGCGAATTGACCTCGCAGCTACTGTCGGTGCAGATGCTTTATCCGCTATGATGAAAGGCTGCTTGTTGCCGCCTGAGGGAGTTTGCCAACTATGAGAATTGCCTTTGCTTGTCCGGAGTGCGATGCCACGACGCAAACCAACGTCACACCCGAAACCGGCAGCTTGGAATGCGTCCATTGCCACCATCAGTGGGAGACCCCCACCGGTGCTTTCGAAGGCGAGAAGCTCGAGCGTTGCTTGGCATGTGGCGGTGGTGAATTGTTCATCCGCAAGGACTTTTCCCAACGGCTGGGCATCATCCTGATCGCCACGGCGGCGACCATTAGCTCGATCTTCTATTGGTATCGCATGCACTACTGGGCGCTCGGGACGCTCTTCGTCGGGGCGGCCGTCGATTTGGCGCTCTACAACATCGTCGGCAATCTACTCCAATGCTATCGCTGTCACTCCGAATATCGTGGCATGCCAGGACTGGAACAGTACGAGCCGTTTAATCTGGAAGTTCACGAGCGCTATCGACAACAGGCGATTCGTTTAAAAGAAGCCGAACAAGCGCAAGCGTCCGTCAAGTCGCCCGCCGTGAAATAAATCACCTCTTGAGCAGACGATGGACCCCGAACGCGAACGCATTCAATCCGATCTGCGCGGCATCCTGGAAGGGGAAGTGCGTTGCGACGATGTGTTCGTGCAGATGTATGCCAGCGACGCCAGTCTGTATCAAATTCGCCCCCTGGGTGTGGTGCGACCGCGCGGCACCAGTGATGTCTCCGCGTTGGTGCAATACGCGGCCGAGAACAATCTCCCGCTGCACGCGCGCGGCGCTGGCACGGGTCTGGCAGGCGAGTCGCTTGGTCCGGGCATCGTGATCGATTTTTCCCATTCGATGCGGCGCATCATCAGCGTCGATCACGACACCATTCGCTTTCAGCCGGGCGTCGTCCATGCCCAACTCAATCGCCATCTGGCCAACTACGGTCGGTTGTTCGGTCCCGATCCGGCGACGCGCAGCGTGACGACGATGGGGAGCGTGCTGGCGCTCGATGGTGCCGGTAGTCATTGGCTGAAGTATGGTTCCGCGCGGCGGCACATTGTCAGCATGCAGGTGGTGCTCGCCGATGGTTCCGTGATCGATGCCGCGCAGCATCCCATCGGCGACATCCAAGCACTCGATCAAGACACCACCCGCGGCGCGCTGGTGCGGCGTTTGGGCGACGTGCTCCAGCGCGAAGAAAAGACGATCCTCGACCATCAACCCAAATCGCTGGTCAATCGCTCTGGTTATCAACTGCAAGGTGTGCTGCAAAACGGCCAACTCGACCTGGCCAAATTGCTGGTTGGCTCGGAAGGTACGCTCGGCCTGATTACCGAAGCCACCGTCCGTACCGACACGTTGCCTGCCTATCGCGGCGTGGCGATGCTATTCTTTGATAAGCTCGATACGGCGGCCCGCGGCGCGCTGGAAGTTGGCAAGCTTGATGTGGCGTCGTGCGATTTGATGGATCGGCGATTGCTTTCGATCGCCCGCGAAATCGATGAGCGCTATGCGCGCTTGATTCCGCGCGATGCCGAGGCGCTGCTGTTGGTGGAGATTCAAGCCGAAGGACGGGACGAACTGCGCGATCGCTTGCAGAATCTCGTGACGCAGTTGCAAAAGCGCAAACGGCTCGCATTCGACGCTTGCACCACGATGGACCGCGAGGAGCGCGATCTGTATTGGCGGCTCACGCGGCGCGTCGTTCCCACACTCTACCGCCTGCGCGGCTCGTCGCGGCCTGTGCCCTTTATCGAAGACATCGCCGTTCCTCCGGAAGCGCTCGCCGATTTCATCCTTCGCTTGCAGAACATCCTCAAGACGCACCAGGTCACGGCGTCGCTGTTTGGTCACGCAGGCCATGGCCAGTTGCACATCAGGCCCTTCCTGGATATTTCCAATCCCGACGACATCCGCAAAATGCAACTCGTCGCGCCGGCCGTGTATGAGGAAGTGCTGGCGGTCGGTGGCACTATCAGCGGCGAGCATGGTGATGGGCTAAGTCGCACCTGGTTCGTGCGGCGGCAGTATGGCCCGCTCTATGACGTCTTCCGCGACGTGAAACGCATCTTCGACCCGCAAAACATTTTGAACCCAGGCAAAGTCGTGGCGGACGTGCCGCAACCGCTTACGAAGAATCTCCGCCAGGTAACGATGCAAGCCGCGGAGCCAACCGTGGAATTCAGCGATGCGGTGGCGAAGGTGGTCGATGCCGTCGCGCCGCCCATTCCATTGCCGCAAGTCCCCTTTGAATTGCATTTAAATTGGGACGATCGCGACATCATGCAGACCACGCGCAACTGCAACGGTTGCGGCCGGTGTCGCACCACTTCGAGCGACGCGCGGATGTGTCCGATCTTTCGCATGCAGCCGGAAGAAGAAGCCTCGCCCCGCGCCAAGGCGAATATGGTGCGCGCCGTGCTCACAGGCAATCTCAAGCCCGATGAACTATCGAGCGCCGATTGCAAATCGCTCGCCGATTTGTGCGTGAATTGCCATCAATGTCGCATGGAGTGTCCCGCCGGCGTCGATATTCCCAAACTCGTCTTGGAAGCCAAGTCGCAGTTCGTCGTGAACAATGGCTTGACCGCCTCGGAGTGGTTTCTGTCGCGACTCGATCGCGTCGCCGGTTGGGCGAGTTTGTTTCCGCCACTGGCGAATTGGGCCTTGCGCAATCGCCAGATGCGCTGGCTGCTCGAAAAACTATTCGGTGTCGCGCAAGGACGAAAGCTTCCGCGTGTAACAGCCCGCAGCTTCTTGCGACGCGCCCAGCGCCGACGCTTGACGCGCATGTCGAAGCAATCGGGCCGCAAGGTGTTGTACTTTGTCGATACCTACGCCAACTGGTTCGACGTGCAACTCGCCGATGCCTGCGTTGCCGTACTCGAACACAATGGGGCATCGGTCTATGTGCACCCCGGCCAACTCCCTTCCGGCATGGCGCAGATCACACTTGGCGATGTCGAACGCGCGAAGCCAGCGGCGCGGAAGAATGTGTCGCTGTTGGCCGAAGCAGTGCGCCAAGGTTACACCATCGTTTGCACCGAGCCATCCACAGCGCTCGCGCTGACGCACGAATACTTGCATTTGGTCGATGATGACGACGCCAAGCTCGTCGCGGAAAACACCAACGAGGTTTGCTCCTACCTTTTTCAGCTGCATAAAGCCGGACAACTCGCGCTCGACCTCAAGCCGATCAATGCCACGCTCGGCTATCACCAACCGTGTCATTTGCGCGTGCTGCCCAATGGCACGCCTGGCGAGCATTTGCTGCGCTTGATTCCTGGCCTTTCAGTCCAAACGCTGGAACGCGGTTGCTCAGGTATGGCGGGCACTTTCGGCCTCAGTCGCAAGAACTACCGCGCCAGCTTGCGGGCTGGTTGGGGCCTGATCACCGCATTGCGCGATCCGATGATTCAATACGGCACGACGGAATGCAGCGCGTGTAAAATGCAAATGGAGCAAGGGACATCCAAGCCGACGATCCATCCGCTCAAGGTGCTGGCACTGGCTTATGGGTTGATGCCGGAGTTGACGGCGCTATTTAATACGCGAAGTGAAGAATTGGTGGTCACATGACGTTGCGCGTTCGACTATTCGCACTCGCCAAGGAAACCGTGGGGGCGGAGGCTTGCGCGGTGGAATTGCCCGAGGCGGGCACGGTGGCGGAGTTGAAAAATGTCCTGGCCGAGCGCTTCCCGGCGCTAGCGACCACGGTACGATTGAGCATGGTGGCGGTAAACGCCGATTACGCTTCGCCGAGTCGCGTGCTGCTAGCCACCGACGACATCGCCCTCATTCCGCCGGTGAGCGGAGGCTAGTTGAACACATGATTCAGCTCACATCTCAGCCTATCGACGAAGCCGCGCTGTTGGCGCAAGTCCGTTCATCAGCGGCGGGCGCGATTGTGTTGTTTCTCGGCACGACGCGCGAGTTCACCGCCGGTAAACAAACCGCCTCGCTGGCGTACGAATGTTATGCCGAGATGGCCGAAAAGAAGCTAGCGGAGTTGGAAGCGGAAGCGCGACAAAAATGGCCGCTCGTCGAGTGCGCGATTGTGCATCGCTTGGGGTTGGTGCCGCTGGCGGAAACGAGCGTGGCGATCGCCGTGAGTTCGCCCCATCGAGCTGCGGCATTTGAGGCGGGGCAGTGGTTGATCGATACGCTCAAACAAGTGGTGCCGATCTGGAAGCAAGAACAATGGACCGACGGCAACACCGAGTGGGTTCATCCCGGCGTCAACCGCTGATTGCGGGGGGTCGCAATGCACAATCGGACTATTCCGCGTATAATCGCAACTATGCCATCTCTTGCACCCCTCATCGACAGCTTTGGCCGCGTGCATACTAGTTTGCGAATCAGCGTTACCGATCGCTGCAATATTCGCTGCTTTTATTGCATGCCGGATGAGAATCTCCGCTTCAAGCCGCGCAGCGAGTTGCTGACGTTTGAGGAGATGACGCGGTTTGCCAGCGTTGCGGCGCAACTGGGCGTGACGAAGTTGCGGCTACCAGGTGGCGAGCCCTTGGTGCGGCCCGATCTCGATCAACTGGTCGCGCAACTCGCCAGCATTCCGGGCATCGAAGATCTGGCGCTGACCACCAACGGCATTCTGCTCGCCGAACATGCGATGGCACTCAAGGCGGCTGGTTTACAGCGCGTGAATATCAGCCTCGATGCCATGCGCGAGGAGACGTTCCGCGCCATCGCCCGCCGCGATGGTCTCGATCGCGTTTTCGCTGGCATCGCCGCCGCCCAACAAGCAGGCTTCGCGCAGATTCGCTTGAACGCCGTGGCCATTCGCGGCCTGACGGAACCGGAGATCGTGCCGTTGGCTCGCTATGCCCGTCAGCAGCATTTGGAACTTCGTTTCATTGAGTTCATGCCCCTCGACGCCGAACAGCGCTGGCAGCAAGATCAAGTGCTCGCAGGCGAAACGATTCGAGCACTCTTAGTAGAGGAGTTTGGCGCGCTGCTACCGGCCGATCGCCCCGATCCGAGTCAGCCAGCGTCGGACTATGACTATGCTGATGGGGGTGGCCGGATCGGCTTCATCAATCCCATTTCGCAGCCGTTCTGCGGCGATTGTAATCGCCTTCGTCTGACCGCCGAGGGGCAGGTTCGCAACTGCCTGTTCTCGACCGTGGAATGGGACGCGCGACGTCTCCTGCGCAGCGGCGGCAGCGATGCCGATCTCGCGCAGTTGCTACGCGAATGCGTGCTCGCCAAAAAGCCAGGCCACGGTATCGACTCGCCTGAGTTTCTTCGCCCCGAGCGCGCGATGTATCAGATTGGTGGCTGATCGCGCGCGAGGGTCGTCTCCCGTATCGCTAATTTTTCTGGCTTTGCCAGTCACTAACAGGTGACTATCGCGCGCACGCTGTCTACCATAGGCAAACCAATCTGGTGAGTTTACGTAACGCGAGCGGCAAGACGCATGTCTAATCCTTTTCTGCCCGACGACTCGGCCCTTCCACCGCAAGTTCCGCCGCAGTCGAGCTATCCACAATTGCCCCCTGGCTATTCCACCTCCGCGAAATCGACAACATCCGTGCTGGCGATTCTGAGCGTGGTGGCGGGAATCGCTGGTGTCATTACCTGCTGTTGTTGGCCTGCTTCAGGCGCGATCGGGGTGGTGGGTATCGTGCTGGGACACCTTGCCTTGGCAACGATTAAAGGTGGCCCGGGGGGCGCGCAAGGGAAGTCGGTTGCCTATATCGGCTTGGGAATGAGTTACTTCGCGCTGCTGATGGCGATCGGAATCATGCTCTGGGCCACGATAATGACGCCCCAACGGCGTGAGCAATGGATGCCGACATTGCCGGAAAAGAAAGCCTTCGACCGCGCCGATGAATTGATCGGCAACGACGATAACGGGGTGGCACAAGGCAATTCACCCGAAGCGATCGTCCTGGCCCAGAAGTTCACGACCATCATGCAGCAAATGCGAGACCAGCTTTTTACGAAGCGCAAAAAGGGAGCAATTTCGCTCTCAGGCAATAAGTTCATTGCCTACTGCGAACTGCACGAAGGCAAATGCGCATTTATCGTGCATGTGCCGGCCTATAAGAACTTTGACGACGAAGCCAAGGAATCATTGGCCGAGATCGCCTGGGCCGCTGCCCAACAATCGGTCGATGGCACACTTCAGGAAGGCGACGAGTTAGCCGTCGG
>JBGSHH010000083.1:0-3188 GCA_041752355.1 Pirellulaceae bacterium
GTGGATCGTGCGGCGCGATTTCATCGCCAGCGATTTGCTCGCGAACGAATTGGTCGTACGGCTTGTCGTCGTTAAACGACCGAATCACATAGTCCCGATACCGCCAGGCGTGCGGGCGATAGGCGTCTTGCTTGTAACCATCGCTATCGGCATAGCGGACCAAATCGAGCCAAATCCGCGCCATCCGCTCTCCATAGCGCGGGCTGGCGAGCAGATCGTCAACCAGCAGTTCATACTTATTCTCGGCGGTGCTATTGAGATAGGCATCGAGTTGCGCGGCAGTTGGTGGCAGGCCGGTCAGATCGAAATAGAGCCGCCGCACCAATGTCTCAGGCGCAGCTTCGTCGGCTGGATCAAGCTGTTCAGCGCGCAGTTTGGCAAGAATAAATTTGTCAACCTTACCGCGCGACCAGCTATCGTTTTCCAGTTCGGGAACGGACGGATTGGTCACCTTTTGAAACGACCAGAAGGCGCGATCCTCGTCGGTGATCTTTTCGCGCTTGGCGAGCGGCTTGATCACGCCATCTGCACCCGGCCAAGGAGCGCCAATGCGGACCCATTGCGTCAGCGCGGCGATTTCTTCGTCTTTCAGCTTGCCGTCCGGGGGCATCTCGAACGATGCGTGGTTGATCGCTTCGATCAGCAAACTATCCCCCGGCTTGCCTGGAACAACGGCTGGTCCCGTTTCTCCGCCAGCCAGCGCCGCCGCCAGGCTATCGAGTCGCAACGCTCCTTTTTGCTTCTCTTGCCCGTGGCATTTGAAACAATTCGTCGCCAGCACCGGACGGACTTGCTCTTCAAAGAATTTCGTCTGCTCGATGGTGAGTTTAGCGGGCTCTTCCGCCAGGGCCAATTGGACCAGCGAGCAGGTAATTATTAGCAGTGAGTAAACTGCGATTCGCCACGGCATAGGAGGGAACTTTCGTTGCCGGGAATGAGGGAAAAGGCCAAGCCTTAATGCTACGGGAGCGGGGTGGTGGTGTCAACGAAAGTTCCCTGCTAATGGGAGGGTGGAATGAACTCAACGCGTGTCTCCCACAGCCTTCTCCCCTGCCTCTTTCCCCATCGATTCAATCCACTGCCGTAGCAGTTCCACGGCCTGCTCATCGACGACATTGCTCGCCAGCGGCGGCATTTGCCCCTCGCCACGACGGCCGATACGGTTAAGCAGTATCGATCGCGCCGGATCGCCCGGGGCGATGAGTTTGGCGTTGGCGATGCCATAGGTGTGATGTTGCGGCCGAACGTCGATGAGATGTTGCTTCTCCGACGGCGTGTTGAATTCGAGTTCCATCAATCCATTGCCGCCGCCCGCTTCCACATGGCAAATCGCGCAGTTGCTATGCAAATATGATCGTGCCCGATCGGCAAGCGACTGCTTGACATCGCTGGGATCGACCAGACGACGATACTCGCCTGGGAGTTTGGGCAACAGCGAAGTGTAGACGGTCTGCTTTTCCAACGGACGTTTGGCGAGAGCGTACACCCGCTGGCCAATGTGGTTCGAGAGGCGGAAAGAAAACGGTTGCCATTGCGAGGCGTGCTGTCGAAGGGATTCGGCGGTTGCCGCTGCGAGCGGATGAATCGCGGCAACTCGTTGCTGCTGATATTTCACACGACTTGCCAACCATTGTCGCGCGTCCGCGTAGCGTTGTTTGAGAACGGTGTCATGCTCCAGCGCATTTATACGTAGCACGCCAATGTGGGATAGCGTGCGAAGTTGATTATCCTGCACGCGGCCGTAGTCGTGCGATTTGTTCATTTGCATCTCGCATAGCCCCAGCACGAAGTTGGAAGCGCGCGAGTGGCAAACCATGCATTCCGCGCGGCTGGGATAATGCCAAACCAGTTCACGCAGAGAGCCATCGGGTTGCTTGATCTGAAAGGTGCGATCGCTGCCTGCGCTCTCGACCAGCGTGGCGTCGGTTTGTTCGTTGTTCCAAAGATAGGTATAGCCGACCCATTCGTTTTGTTGCTTCGTCATGAGACGCGTTTCGATGCGGCGGCGCATCTTGACGTCGCCTGCCGTTTCATCGAGGGCGAACGTCTTCACCAGGACAGTTCCTTCGGGACAGTTCCAGCCACGAAAGGTACCGAAATCGATTTGCGAGGTGCCAGGGAGCGCGATAAAGCGTTCCTTGTGCGCACCATCGGACCAGAGCGGCGCGTTAACGGAATAGGGAATGAGCGCCGGATCGACTTGATGATTCTTCACCGACAAGAACAAGCCTGTCTCGCTGAGTTGGCGAGGGAAGCGGCTTGGCTCGGTTTGTGGCGGCGTCGGCTCCAAGAAGTAGAACCCGCCACCTTGATCGACGATCAGCAACTCGCCGTGGCTATCGATGCCAAAGCCTGTGATTTGCAGTGCGGTATCGGTGAGCTCGCGGTGCCACGTTACCTTTTGGCCATCGTGCTTGATCCCCCAGACTCGCCCCGTCGAAAAGTCGCCATAGATATAGGCGCCGCGCAACTCCGGCAATTTCTCGCCGTGATAGACTCGACCACCCGTGAGCGAACGAGCTTCGCGATGATGATGATCGGCGGCCGGCTTTACGATCGGCGTGGGACCGAGCTTACGTTCGAGCTGAAAAGGATGGCTCCCTTCATAGACGCTCCAGCCGAAGTTGTCCCCTTTGTTCACGAAGTAAACTTGCTCCCACAAATCCTGGCCGTTGTTGCCGATCCACAAGTGACCGGTTTTGCGATCAACGGTGATACGCCACGGATTGCGCAAGCCATAGGCCCAGATTTCGCCGCGCGCATTGGGTGTTTTCACAAAGGGGTTATCAGCGGGAATGGCATAAGCACGATCTTTTTCGGGATGATCGACATCGATGCGCAAACAGGAGCCGTTAAGATCGTCCAGCGTTTGCCCCGTCAGCCAGCCATCGCTATCGGACGTGCCGTCACCAGCGGTGACATAGAGATAACCGTCATTGCCAAATACCAGGTCCGCTCCATTATGACCATCGGACTTCCACTCGATGATGAGCGTTTGCGATTTGGGATCGAGCTTCTGCGATTGTCGATCAACGGTATATCGCAGCACGCGCGATTTCTTTTCCGCCGCCGGCAGTGGACCGTTACAGCCGAGATAGACGTAGCCGTTCTCCGCGAACCGGGGATGAAACGTCAGACCGTAGACGATGTGATCAAGTTCAAGCAATGTTTCGACGGCGGTGGTGGTG
>JBGSHH010000084.1:0-5960 GCA_041752355.1 Pirellulaceae bacterium
GCGCGGTCACCAAACGCGAGGTGGCTAGCGCGGTGCTGTATGTGTCCCAACCGAACCTCACGTTCGCGCGGGCCTTCGGCAAAGCCAAGAACACCGATGCCATGTTTCTGCTCGGATCGATCTCCAAGTCCATCGCGATGATGGCGCTCATTACCTTGTTCGATCAAGGCGAATTCAAGCTGGATGATCCGCTGCAAAAGTTCCTGCCGCAGTTCAAAGGCGACTTGCGCGAGCGAGTCACGATTCGTCACTTGTTGACGCACGTCTCCGGCTTACCGGACCAATTGCCGGATAATGACAAGCTGCGCAAGCAGCATGCGCCGTTGTCCGAATTCGTCGCGCAGGCCATCGGCACACCACTTTCCTTCGCGCCCGGCAAGCGCTATCAGTATTCGAGCATGGCGATTCTGCTGGCCGCCCGCGTCGCGGAGCAGGTGAGCGGAACCGACATCCTCACCTTCGTGGATAGCGCCGTCTTTCAACCGCTGAAGATGAAGCATTCGGCGCAAGGGCTCGGTCGCTTCAAGCTCGACGAGATGATCGCCGTGCAAACCGAACGCGCCGCGCCAGAATCAGGCGGCGGCGATCCCACTGCCAAAGATTGGGATTGGAACAGCGAATACTGGCGCAAGCTCGGAGCCCCATGGGGCGGCACCCATGCCTCGGCACCCGACATCGCTCGCTTCTTGGACGAACTGCTGTTTGAGCGAGGAACGGTTGTAAAACCAGAGACGGCCCGCCTCATGATCAACAACCAGAACCCGCCTGGCATCACGCCGCGCGGCCTGGGACTCAACATCGGCGCTTTGGCGGGTAGTCCAGGCTGCTCGGAAAAAACATTCGGACACACCGGTTCGACGGGCACGATTTGCTGGGCCGATCCGGCGACGAAAACGATTTGCGTTGTTTTGACTTCACTGCCGGGCCGCGCCGTTCAACCCCATCCGCGCGACCTTGCTGCGGCGCGCATTAGTAGCTCTTAGTTTTCTCAAGGCAAACGTTTCCTTCGCAGAGCGCACAACGACGATGTCGTGACCACTCAGGTGCGCACTTTCGCCCATTGCTTTTCCATTCTCTGCGGAGACGTAGGCAGCGATGTACCTAGCTTTTGGGCGAAGAGGGAGATGCGAAACTCCTCCAGCAGCCAACGAAAGAGTACGAGTTCAGCGTCATAAATACCGCGACGCTCGTGTTGCGCTTGTCGCTCGCGATACTTCGCGGCGAGCGGCGCGATGACTCTCGCGCTCTCGCGATCGCGAGTTATCCCGCCAGCCAGTTTTGCGAACCGTTCGTTCATGCCGCGCAGGTAGCGTGGGTAATGATCGAGCCAGGCTGCAGGCGTTTCCGCGAGGAAATTCGCTGGCGTGAGTTCCGCGAGTTGTTGCCGCAACTCCTCGATCGCGGGCTGCCACGCGGCCGGGTGCTTCTGTTCCAGCGCTAAACGAATTTGGTGATACGCTTCGCACAACGGTCCGAGCACTTTGCTCACTTGCTGCACCGCCGGCACAATCTCGCGACGCACTTCCTTGCGCAACAGCTCAAAGGCGTCGCGCGAGCGGGGTCGCCGATAGTCGAGCGCGCGCCAAGCGCGATCAGCGAGCAAATCCATCACTTGATCGATTAAGGAGCGCTCGCGACAGAACGGCGCGGCATACAGCGCTAGCTTGTCGATGCCTGGCAACCACTGTGCTTGAGCGCGCAGCTCGCGACGCTCGGCAAGTACGAGCAAGCGCCGCACACCACCCTGCGATAATCGCTCCGCATCTTCGGCCAGGTCGAGCAACCGTAGCGCGCACGTCTCGCCTTGATCGACGAGCGCTACATGCTTGACGATGCGATGCGGCCGGGCAGGGATCTCCACTTCTGTCGGCCAGTCGCCAAAGTCCCAAGTCGCCAGGCCATCGCGATGCCAAGGGGTGGCGATAGGGGGCGCGGTGGCCACCGGTCGCACGTCGAATTGCTCGCGCAACTGCGATAACGCACGCCCTTCGTGCAATGTCTTTCCTCGTTCGTCGATCACGCGAACGTTCACTTGCAGATGCGTCGGGAGGCGGGCGAGATCGAAAGCTTCGACCGGTATCACGTCTTCGGCAACGCGCGACAAGCCAGCCGCTACCGCTGTCAGAAATGAGCCTTCACCAAAGGGTAGTTCGCGCGCGACTTGCCGCGCGATATCGGGCGCGGGAATGAGTTGTCGCCGCAACGTTTTGGGCAAGCTGCGAATCAAGGCCTCGATCTTGTCCGGCAAGTGTCCCGGCACGAGCCAATCGAGGCGATCTTCCGATAGTTGCCCCAGTCCCGCCACCGGCACCGTCACTGTCACACCATCCTCCACCGTGCCAGGCTCAAAACGATAGGCCAGATTCAAGCGCGCGCGACCGATCTCGAGTTGATCGGGGAACAACTCCATCGCAACGCTCGGCGTGTCGGCCGGCAAAACATCCGCCTGCGTCAGCCACAGGAGTTGTGGATTCTCCTTTTCCACCTGTTGTCGCCAACGCTCAAAGCTATGTGTCTCGGTCACTTCGGCAGGGACGCGCGCGTTGTAAAAGGCGTAAATGCGATCGTCGTCCACCACCAGTTCGCGCTGTCGCGTTTTGGCGCTGAGTTGGGCGATTTCCTCCAGCACGCGTCGATTCGCCTCGAGGAACTTCCCGCGCGTGACGAGTTCGCCAGCGACCAGGCCATGTTGCAATAGCAATCGGCGCGACAGCTTGGGATCGATCGGCGAGTAACGGACGCGGCGCCGCGGAACAATCGTGAGGCCAAACAGCGTCACCTTCTCGTAGGCCATCGCGCCGCCAGCTTTCGCGTCCCAGTAGGGATCGCTATAGGAGCGCTTCACCAGATGCGGGGCCAATGACTCCAGCCAATCGGGATCGATGCGCGCCGAGGTCCGCGCGTAGCGCCGCGTCGTCTCGATCAACTCGGCCGCCACGATCCATTTCGGTTTGCGCGCATAAACGCCGGAGCCAGGCCAGAGAAAGACTTTTTGATTGCCGCCGGCCGTGTATTCATTCGCATCCCCGCGCAGCGCGATGTTTGATAGCAACCCCGCAAGCAGCGCGCGATGCACCGCCGCGTAGTCCCCCGGCGCATGGCGCGATGGACGTTCTTCTTTCGATTTGCTGGCAGCGAGGACTTCCTGTTCGGCGTTGCGGTCAAATGGCCCTAACCGCCGTTTACCTACTTTCAAGCCGAACTGACCGATCATTTCCAGCAATTGCCGATGGACATCGTGCCACTCGCGCAAGCGCACATCGGAGAGAAAGTTCTGTTTTGCTGCTTTGCGTAGTTGATTGCGGGACAGCTCTTGCTTGAGACGCTGATGAAAATCCCAAAGCCGCAAGTACGATACGAAATCGGAATCGGCATCCGTAAACGGAGCATGGGCCTGATCGGCTTGTTGCTGCTTATCGCTGGGCCGATCGCGCGGATCTTGTGTCTCCAGCGCTGCCGCGATGATCAACACATCGGCGAGACAGCCTTCCTCGGCGGCGGCCAACAACATGCGACCGATGCGCGGATCGACAGGCAAGCGCGCCAACTGCTTGCCTAGCGGCGTGAGCGCTTGCTGCTCATCGATGGCGCCGATCTCGAAGAGCGTCCGGCGACCATCGCGTATCGATTCCGCGCGAGGCGGATCGATGAAAGGGAATTCGTCGATTGGCCCCAGATCCAAAGCGAGGGTTTGCAAGATCACCGCGGCCAGATTGGTGCGTTGAATCTCGGGCGGCGTGAAGGCCTCCCGCTGTCGGTAGTCGTCTTCGCTATAGAGACGAATACAGATGCCCGGACCGATTCGCCCGCAACGCCCTTGGCGCTGATCGGCGGAAGCGCGCGAGATGGCTTCAATCGGCAAACGCTGCACCTGGCTCCGGGGCGAATAGCGACTGATGCGCGCGGTCCCCGTATCGACGACAAACCGAATGCCCGGCACGGTGAGCGACGATTCGGCGACGTTGGTCGCCAAGACAATACGTCTTCCGGTGTGCGACTGGAATACGCGGTTCTGTTCCGCTGTCGAAAGGCGCGCATAGAGCGGCACAATCTCCAGTTTCTGTCCACCGCGATTTTTTTCCCAACCGCGCAAGCGTTGATGGGCTTCCAGGATGTCGCGCTCGGTCGGTAGAAAGGCCAGGATATCGCCTTGACCCATCGTGAGGATTTCTTCGACTGCCGACACGAGTCCGCGCAACTCATCTATCTCCCCTGTGCCTTCCTCCAGCAGTGGCGGACGGTAGAGGACTTCCACTGGATAGGTTCGTCCCTGCACAAGCAGGATCGGCGCGGGATCGACCAATGGCGGGTCTTGCGTCGCATCGATCACGCGGCCGAAATGATTCGCGAATCGCGCGGCATCAATGGTGGCCGACGTGATAATCAAACGCAGGTCGGGCCGTTTGGGTAACAGGCGATGCAAATAGCCAAGCAGAAAATCGATATTGAGCGAGCGCTCGTGCGCTTCGTCGATGATGATCGTATCGTATTGATCGAGAAACCGATCGTGCTGCGTTTCCGCCAGTAACACGCCGTCGGTCATCACTTTGATCAGCGTCGTCGACGAAGTCTGATCGGCGAAGCGAATCTTGAAACCGACGGTCGATCCTAGTGGCGACTTGAGTTCTTCCGCCACGCGCGTCGCCACCGAACGGGCGGCAATCCGTCGCGGCTGCGTATGACCAATTAAGCCCTCGACACCGCGCCCCAGTTCCAGGCAAATTTTTGGCAACTGCGTGCTCTTGCCAGAGCCTGTTTCGCCGCAAACGACCACAACTTGATGCTCGGCAATGGCGGCGGCGATCTCCGCGCGACGAGCCACCACGGGCAATTGTTCGTCGTATTTGATCGTCGGCACGCTCTCCGCGCGCTGGTTGCGTTTGGCGGTGGAGGCCTCCAGGTCACGCAAGAACTCTTGCAACGGTCGATCGAACTCGCGACCTTGCTCCTCCAGTTTGCGCAGGCCGCGCATGCGATTTCGCAACCGGTGGCGATCCACCACCAGTGTCGCGGAGAGGGCAGTTTCGAGGTCTTGAAAGAAGCTCATCGACGAATCTACGCTAAGGCGAATTCCTTAGCATAGCAAACTTCGTCGCTGTCGTGACGGGCGATGGGGCTGACTAGAACTTGGAACTATCCAGCACCAGCCCATCGGCGGCTGCGTTCAGACGATCCCACACGCCTTGATTGGTTCCGATCGCGGTGCCCAGTTGCACGTAGTCGCTGATAAACTGCACACCGCCGTCGGCGCGACAGATGAAAATCCCACCCGAGTGCGCACTGCGGGGAGCCGCCTGATTGTTGGTGGAAGCCGCAATGCAGGACATGCACTTGCTAATCAGTGTCGCGTTGCCCGGCGTGGTTCGCAGGTAGCCACAGTCCTTCGTATCATCGGCGTACTCATTGCAAGGATTGGGACCGTTCGCATCACCGCCGGAACCATGGGCATAGATGGTGCTGGCCCCCGGCACACCCATCGCCCACGTGCCACGTCGGTCACGGTCGCTGACGCCGATGCGCAGTTCCGCGAGCAGGATGGTGTTCGAGGTGCCATCGCGTATGCCACCGATATCGAGCGCCGCGTTTGGCCCCATGACGCCGCGGCGAAAGTTATCGGTCCAACCAGGATCGTTCGGCCCGTTGGCCCAATCGGCACGCCCACCCAAGTTCAAAAGGTGAAACAGTCCGCCATTGGCGGCGATGTTGCCGCGCCCCCAATTGTCCCCTTCGCCCGAACCGCTGGTATAGTTCGTGGCGTTAGGTTGATCGCTAGGACAAAGCAAAGCGCTGAGTTTCACGCCCCGCGAGTAGCGATTCTCCGTTGCGGAAATGTCCTTGGTAAAGTTGAAGGAATCGAAGAGTGCTTGTTGCTCGAAGTACGGCAGAACGGCGATCACCCAGTTGCGTTGAAAGTTCGTCGTGGTGCCGGGGTCCTGGCCCGGCAGCGAATTCACGCTGGG
>JBGSHH010000085.1:0-60525 GCA_041752355.1 Pirellulaceae bacterium
GGCGCGGTGTGCTGGTTGTATGTCGATCGCAATCGCCGCACGTCCTTCGACGTCACTGTCCGCAGGCAGCTTCAGACGGGCGGCCTTTCGCTGATTTGTGTGACGCTTGTGCTGTCGCTGCTGTCCGGCTGGAACGATCAAGTTGCCTGGTGGCCCGTCAGCCAAGTGGTGGCCATGTTGCTTGCGATGGTAGCACTGGGCACGTGTAGTCGGCGCCACGAATATGGCTTTCTCTGCACGCCGATCACGCTCCAGGCGGCATCGCTCTGGTGGGCGCACTATTGGCCCAGTGGCACACTCGCGCCGCCGTTGGACTATCTCGCGGTGAACCTGCTGGCGGTAATTGTCGTCAACGGCTGGTGGCTCGGCCTGGAGATCTATCACGAGCGGACAGCGAGATTCTTGCCATCTCCCAATTGGTTATTCTCACCGGTTCGCTTCTTTACACCGACGGTTACAATCCTCTTCGCAGCGCTGATGGGAGTGGCGATGTTCGCTACGCTTTTCGATCAGCGGGCCTACGCACTTAGTTCAACCAATCTGATTCTCGCCACCGTCCTTGGCATGTATCTCGTGGGGACTCTATGGTATCAACGCATCGCCACCGGCTTGCCCATGCTCTATCTGTGGGGACTGGTGATGGCGGTCGTGCCATGTACCTTGATTTCGCCCCCCAGTGACTACCAGATCGCAGGCATTGGCGTTGCAACCTCGATCTTTGTCGCACTGACTGGCATCCTCTGGCACAACGGCGCGAAGCTTTCGCTCATAGGGCAGACTGTCGGGATTCGCGATGTGGTTCTGGGACTTGAACGCACCAGTCGCTGGTTACCGACGGTGACGCTGCTGCTGTCGCTGGCGATTGTGCTCCTGGAATTGAATGTCGTACTTGCCTTCGAACCGCGCGTGCTACGTTTTGCTGCCGGATTCGCACCACTGCTACTGGCGATTGGTGTCGGCGCACAAGCACAACAGCAACGTCGCGGCATGATGCTCTATTTGTCGCTCCTGCTCGGAACATTTGCCGCTGTGTATTTAGGCTGGGCCGATTTGCCGCACGGCTTCGCAGGAGAGATCTGGCTGCGACGTGTGATTCGCTTGTTGACCGTGCTGGGCAGCCTGGCTTTCGTTTACGGGGCGGTGTTCACGCGGACCTGGAGTCATATTGAGGATTGGATCATCGCGCTGCGACGGATGGCGTTCACATGCGGCGGTGGCGCGGCGCTGACGCTGATCGTCATCCTGAGCATCGAGGTGGGGCAGTTCCGCCCAGGCATAGATTCGACAATTGAAACGCCGCAAGTTTTGATGGTGGCAGTGGTGCTCACGCTATTGGCGGCGGCATTGATTGCGTTGGCGGTTTATCGCGGCGCGCATGAGAACGCCGCCTGGTTAAAGGATGATACCCAGCGCATGGCGGCGGTATACGCTGCGCAACTGGTGTTAGCCTTGGCATTTGGTCATTTGTATTTAACGCGCCCCACCTGGTTCGATGGCCTCCTGCGACCGTACTGGCCGTTCATCATCATGGGCCTTGCCTTTGCCGGCGTTGGATTGAGTGAATGGATGCAGCGATTGCGTCAGCGCGTACTGGCCGAACCGCTGCAAATGACGGCGATGTTCTTACCGCTCATTCCCGCAATTGGTTGGTGGATCGAATCATTGCGCGGCGAGCCAACGACCGACTACGCACTCGTGATGTTCGTGGTGGGACTGCTCTATGTAGTCGTCAGCGCGCTCAAACAATCGACCACCAGCGCCATCGTCGCCAGCGTCGCAGGCAACATCGCGTTATGGTCGCTGCTCAATGATTCGGGATTCGATTTCACACAACATCCGCAGTTCTGGCTAATTCCGCCGGCCATCTCGGTGCTGGCGGCGGTGCAAGTACAACAACGAAGATTGTCGTCTGAACAACTTGCCACGGCGCGTTATCTGTGCATGCTGGTGATCTATCTCAGCTCGACAAGTGAGATTTTCATTACGGGCATCGGTGATAGCCTGTGGCCGCCGATGGCGCTTGCCGCGCTCGCCGTGTTCGGGGTGGCGGCGGGGATCGTGTTACAAGTGCGCGCGTTTCTGTATCTAGGGACGAGCTTCGTCTTCTTGGCGATGGTCACCATGGTGTGGCATGCCGCCCAGTCGCTGCATCATGTGTGGCCGTGGTGGGCGTTCGGCATCTGCTTGGGCTTGGCAATTTTGACGTTCTTCGGATTGTTCGAGAAGAAGAAAGTCGAGATTACCGCTTTGATCGACCGCCTCCGCCAGTGGGAGAAGTGAGAGGCATTGCCAGCTTGTGAACCTGCTAGCCTTCGCCGTAAGATGTAGCAAGTTGGCTTTCGCGTTGAACGAGTCTGCAAGGAACGGGTCGTGGACTTCCCATCGTCAGGTGCTGCCTTGCGCAGCGCTATCTCCGAGCGGGTCCTGCAAGTACCAGGCGCTCCCAGCGCGCTGATGGCGAAGTTGATTGAGCGCATGGGGTTCGAGGCGGTTTACCTCTCGGGCGCATCTTTCTCGACGAACATCCTCGGCTTGCCCGACGTCGGACTGTTCACCCTCACCGAACTTACGCAATTTGCCATGCACATGACGCGTAGCGTGCAAATCCCAGTGATCGTGGATGCCGACACCGGCTTTGGCGAAGCAGTGAATGTCGAGCGAACCGTGCAAGATCTGGAACAAGCCGGCGCGGCAGCGATTCAATTGGAAGATCAGCAACTTCCGAAGCGTTGCGGGCATCTCTCCGGCAAGCAACTGGTAAGCCCCGAAGCAATGTGCGCGAAACTCCGCGCCGCAGCGCAGGCGAGAGCTGACGACGATTTGGTCATCATCGCCCGTACCGATGCGCGCGGTGGCGAAGGACTAGACGCCGCCATCGCCCGAGCACATCTCTACTTGGAAGCCGGCGCGGATTGGATCTTCCCCGAAGCGCTACGCACCCAGGAAGAATTCTCGGCCTTTGCGCACGCCGTCTCCGCGCCCCTGGTGGCCAACATGACCGAATTCGGTCAAAGCCCCTTGCTGACCGCGCAACAACTCGGGGAGTTAGGCTATTCGGTGATTTTATATCCTGTCACGCTGCAACGCGTGGCAATGAAAGCGGCGGAAGCGGCGCTGGCCACTATCGCGACTGACGGCACGCAGCGCGAACTAATCGACTTGATGCAGACGCGGGACGAATTGTACGACCTGATCGGATATGAAGATTTTGAACAACGCGACCGCGCGTATTTCGGCGACGGCTCCACTTCGCAAGGTTAGATGCTATGAATGGCTCCCAGCAAACTCCCAGTCAAACCTACAGCCCCGGATTGGAAGGCGTCATCGCAGGCGAGACCTCCGTGAGCTCGCTGGCCGATGGACTCCGTTATCGGGGCTATGCCGCGGAGGAGTTGGCGTCGCAAGCTTCTTACGAAGAAGTAGCCTACCTGATCTTGTACGGTGAGTTGCCCAAAACAAATGAGTTGGCCGAGTTTCAAGCGCGATTGGGGCAGCACGCGCATTTGCCCTGCGAACTTCTCGCGATGCTGGGTCAGCTGCCCCCGGAAACATCGATGATGGACGCCATGCGTTCAGCCTGCAGTCTGCTTGCGCATTGGGATCCTGAAGTGGGCGACAATAGTCACGCGGCCAATGTGCGCAAAGCCGAGCGACTGCTCGCGAAGTTGCCTGTGGTGTTGGCCGCGCGGCATCGCCTGCGCCGCGGCTTTGCACCAGTCGCCGCCGATCCTGCGCGCTCCTTCGCTGGCAACTTGCTGTGGATGTTGCGGGGCGTTGCGCCCAGTGGCAAGCATGAACAGGCGCTAGATGTCTCCTTGATCCTCTATGCCGAGCATGAGTTCAATGCATCAGCATTTGCCGCCCGCGTGATATGCTCGACGCTATCCGATCTGCATTCCGCGATCACGGGTGCGATTGGCACACTCAAAGGACAACTGCATGGTGGCGCGAACGAGCGCGTGTTGGAAGTGCTGCATGAAGTTGGCACCCCGAACGCAGCCGCCGCCTGGGTCAAGCAGGCGCTCGCAAAGAAACGACGCATCATGGGATTTGGTCATCGTGTCTATCGCGAAGGAGACCCCAGGGCGACACTGCTGAAGCCTTGGTGTACCGAGTTGGCCAAAGAAACTGGCAATACGGATTTAGAGGAAATTGCCGACATCATCGAAGCGCAAGTACGGAGGGAAAAGAAATTACCTCCCAACGTCGATTGGCCTTGCGGACGGCTTTATCACTACTTGGGATTGCCTATCGATCTTTACACGCCTCTATTTGTGGTGGCGCGCGTCGTCGGCTGGTCGGCACATGTCATCGAGCAACTTGACAACAACCGCATCATGCGTCCGCTATCACTTTATACCGGTGCCGCCGCTCGCAACTTCCAACCCATTGAAAAACGATAAAGCTTATTGGATGCAGCAGCGAGTCGACTTCTATCCTATCGGAAGCGTTAGCCCTATTCCGCGCTGCTGTGCCAACTCGACCGCTTTGCCTCCCAGCGCGACATCCTCAATCCCCAGTCCGACCGATTTGAACAGCACGATATCTTGTCGCTGTGCTTTCCCTGCGTGTTGCCCTGCCACAATGGCTGACAGTTCCACCGCTGCCGTCCATTTGAAAACGCCAGCAGCGAGTGGCTGAATGAAGTCACCAGCTTCCGACTGACAAGCAACAATACTATCGCACACGATGAGTCGGGCCGCTTCCACTGTGGCGACATCGATCTCTGCGCGGGAAAGCCAATTGGAGCCGATCGCGCACACCAACGTTCCCGGCGTCAGCCAACGACCATCAAATACCGGATCTTTGGCGCTGGTGGCGGTAATCACCAGCGGCTGATATTCGACAGCGCGGCGCGGATCATCCACGGCGATCACCTCGATCCCATGTCGCTCCGTCATCCGCTGTGCGAAATCGCGACGGGCATCCTCGCGCCGACTATAAACGTAGGCTTGTTGAATCGGGCACGAGGCGATTGCCGCCGCGAGCTGACTCTCCGCTTGCCAACCAGTGCCGAACAGACCCAACGACGCCGCTTGCGGATCGGCCAACGTGCGGATCGCTAGACCCGTGACCGCCCCCGTTCGCAACTGGCCCAGCATGTCTGCTTCCAGCAGCGCGCGCAGCTCACCAGATTTTGCCGCGTGCAATCCGACCAGGAACTTCGCGCCGTGCTTGGTCGTGGTGTACAGTTTCCAGCCGACCAACCCCAGGTATTCCGCTGTCGCATTCAAGGAATGCAACACGATTCCGGTGGCTTTAGCGCGCACTCGAGGCACGTTTTCCGCTTCGCCGCTTGCTAGCGCCAGAAACGCCGCCGCCATCACTTCGATCGCCGTTGGCATATCGAGCAACGCTTCGACATCGGCTTCGCGGAGGTAGAGCACAGGCATGATGGTTGACCCTATCCGTTGGAACTATCGCTGAGGTTACCCCAGTGCACTGATCTTCTTAAAATCTCCCTGGAGCGAACGATACAAGTCTTGATAGATCGGAAAGCCCGCGTCGTAAGTCTTTTTGGCGGCCTTATTCACAGCGGCTTCGCTGACGACTTTGATCGTCGCGCCGCACGCTTCCTCAATGCTCTTGTACGCGCCTGCTCCAACCGCCGCCAACAACGCCACGCCGTAAGCGGGGCCTTGCTCGGCATTGATGGTGCAAGCTGGCTGACCGAAAGCATCAGCCTGAATCTGTCGCCAGAGCGGAATTTTGGATCCACCGCCGGAAGCCAGAATCTGTTTGACAGGCACGCCCATCTCGCGAATGATCGTTAGACTATCGCGCATGGCGTATGCCACTCCTTCCATGATCGACCGCGCGATATGGCCGCGCGTATGCGACAGCGTAAGTCCAACGAAGCAACCGCGTGCGTCGGGGTCCGCATGCGGCGTGCGTTCGCCTGCCAAATAGGGCAGGAAGAACAGACCTTCCGAACCAGCGGCGATCTTTTCGGCTTCGGCCAGTACGACTTGATACGGATCGCGTTTGCTTTTGCCGCTACCGGCGACTTCCTGACACAACTGATCGACAAACCACTTCAGCGCACCGCCGCCGCACAAACTCACGCCCATCATGTGCCACTTGCCATGCACGGCGTGACAGAAGGTATGCAAACGACCTAGTGGATCGACCTTCACATCATCGCTATGCACAAACATCACGCCGGAAGTGCCGATCGATGTTGATAGCGTGCCGCTGGAAACCACCCCCGTCCCCAGCGCGTTGGCGGCGCAATCTCCGGCCCCGCCGACCACCACGCAATCGGTGGTGAGTCCCAGTAACTTCGCCACCTCTGGCGTGAGGTTGCCGGTGACTTCTTCCGATTCGTAGCACTTGGCGAAGAGCGCGGGATCGAGTTCGAGCTTCGATAACAGCTTCTTCGACCATTGACGCGCTGCGACATCCAGCAACAACATGCCACTGGCGTCGCTCACATCGGTGGCGAATTCGCCGGTCAGGCGACGGCGCACGTCATCTTTGGGGAGCAAAATAGAGGTAACTTTGTCGAAGTTCTTCGGCTCGTTGTTGCGTAGCCACAGAATCTTAGGGGCGGTAAAACCGGTCAGCGCGGGATTGGCGACCATCTTAATAAGCGCTTTGCGTCCACCGGCGCGGCGTTCGATTTCCTCACATTCGGCTGCGGTTCGTTGATCGTTCCACAGCAAGGCTTTGCGAATCACTTGCCCTTTTTTGTCGAGGAAAACAGAACCATGCATTTGTCCCGAAAGGCCGATCGACTTCACATCGGCAGCTTTCAGCTTCGCCTTCTTGACCACTTCGCGAATGGTCTTCACGGTCGCTTGCCACCAATCTTCTGGATCTTGCTCGCTCCACAGCGGCTTGGGAAAGTAGCAGGGATAAGTCGAACTAGCTTCCGCGAGGATTTTGCCATTCGCGTCGATCGCCAAAGTCTTGGTGCCGGACGTGCCAATATCAATGCCAAGATAAACACTCATGATGCGGAGAGGCTCCCGTCAAAGGTCGTGGAGAAGATTTGGTCGTGGATTTTAATCGCCGGCGCAACCTCACACAAACGGGCTAACCATGAGTGAGTCGACTGTTCGGCAGGATGAATCTTCCGATCCGTCCCTGGAACGAGGGTCGGACCTGGAAATCTACACTACAGAGATTTGCCCTACTTCCGACGCATGAGACCATGCGTTAGGAGTACGCCACCGGCGGAAAGGAGGCTCCAGCCGAGCCAATCGGGCGGCGTCAGCCGATGGCGCGGCTGTGTCGTGTCGATCACGATTTGCCGCACTGCGCCGTGCGGCGTATCAGGCGCTGGTCCCACCCAGGCTGCCAGGATGCGCGTTGTGCCTGGCGACAATTCAAACGTATGCACCGCGCGCAGTTGCATTCCCAGCAAAAGCAGGGCGGCCCCCAGGATCAACGATAAAGTGCGATAGTTCAACTTGGACATCGTTGAGAGCGTGGTTCTCTTGTCGTCGTATGGAGTCTCGTTGACGCTGCGGGTTCGTTGCTATTCTCCGGCGACGAGGGTAACAGGGACGAGGAGTTCACGGCCTTGGCGAAGAATGGTTAGTTCCACCGTTTCGCCGGGGCGTTTGGTTTCCACGACCGAGAGGAAGTCGTCGGCCGTTTTCACGCGTTCACCATCGACCGCCAGAATCGTATCCGCCGAGTTACGATCGAGCGTCTTCTCTTCGACGACAAAGGGACCGCGACGCTTCTGCTGTTTCACAATCCGAAAGCCTTGCAGGCCAGCGCGTTCAGCGGGGCCGCCTGGCAGCAGCGTGGCAATCGTCAGTTGGCCATCCTGCTGGTAGACGCGCGTGATGCCAATCTCGGGGCGAACCACGCGACCGGTTTGAATCAACTGGGGGACAACTCGCATGATCGTATTGATCGGCAGCGCGAACCCCACACCCGTATTTTCGCCGGTGCTGCTGGCAATGGCGGTGTTCATGCCGATCAATCGCCCGCGACTATCCAGGAGAGGTCCACCAGAATTGCCGCGATTGAGGGCGGCGTCGATCTGAATAATCGATTTTATCGTGCGCCCTGTACGCGAAGGAAGCGATCGATTGAGACTGGAGATGATGCCGACCGTTAGGGTACGTTCCAGGCCAAAAGGATTGCCGATTGCGTAGATATGCTGACCGACATGCAGGCGGCGTGAATCTCCAGGATTGACCGGCACCAGTAAGTCGCGTGGCGCATTCACTTTGATCACGGCAATATCGTTCGTGGGATCGGCCCCAACCAGTGTGGCATCGTAGGTTTCGCCATTGAAAAGCGCAACTTTGATCTCCTTAGCATCGAGGACCACGTGATGATTGGTGAGAATGTGTCCCTGTTGATCGAGGACGGAGCCCGAACCGGAGCCTTCGTACTCCGCGTCCAAGAACAGCAGCACATCAGCCTTGACCGCTTTGGTCGTGATATTCACGACGCTGCGATTGACTTGCTCGTAAACCGCGATATTGGTCCGCTCTTCTGGCGTGAGTTCGGTGAGCGAGTCTTCGAAATCAAGACTGGCCCTAGAGATAGCGGGGACGAACTCGGAGCGCGGCGGTAGACGTTGCGGCTGCTGGGCCATGAGCGCCCCGTCGTAGGCGCGCTGCGTCAGCACCAAGGAGAGCACCGCGCCTAAGATCGCTGATCCGCCACATAACCAGACACATTTCCGCATCTTCGCCACCCTTCGCCGAGCAAGGTGAGACTATTCGCCCATTCGCAGACGGGGCGGATCATAGCGAAGTTGCTGAGTGGCGCGGAGAGCAACCGTCGGACGATAGCAACAGTAGCAAAAGGCCGCAGCAAGAAACGGCTAACGCCTTTGGTTTGGACCCAAAGGCGTTAGACCTGGCTCGGGCGACGAGCGAAACGCACAACCTTGTGAGTTGGCGTCTCCAGCCCGTCGTCGCTTAGACACTAAGCGCCGCAACCGCAGCTAACTTCTTTGACAGCGTCACAACCGCAAGTCGCTTCGCAGCGAGGCTTGCAGCAGCGGCTGAAGAGTGGTTCGCGGCAGCACTTTGGCTTGCAGCAGCGAGGTTCGCGGCAGCAACGTGGCTCGCGGCAGCAACGCTTTGGCTTGCAGCAGGTGTCAACTTCGCAGCCGCAAGTCGGCTCTTTGGCACCGCAAGTTGGCTCGACAGCCTTTTCGCAGCAGCTAGCGGCTTCGCAGCACTTGGGCTTGCAGCAGCGGCTGAACAGCGGCTGATGGCAACGCTTTGGCTTGCAGCAAACAGGTTCACAACACGAGGGAGCGGCTTCACAGCCGCAACCACCAGCGTCGCCACCGAACAGCGTGAACGCATGGGCTTGCGAAGCGCCAGCGAACACGAACATGCCGGCCACGAGGGCGATGGCTAACAGGAAACGATTCTTCATGGGGAGGGCTCCAAAAATTCACAAAACGGTATTGAGGGACTTTCCTGACTGCACGGCTTCGCTGGTCTCGACGGGCTTTTCATAAGGTTGTCGACGACGCAGGGCGAAAGGCTCGCGCTGACCCAGCTAATATGCTGGCGTTCGTTATCACGTCCTATCGTCTCTGTCACCGGTACAACTTAGCTGGAGCACACAGTCTTTGTGAATTTCCTAAACTTCGCAGTTCGTATCTCCGACTTATTTCGCCCTCACCGAACCTAGCGACGTTGCCGAACGTAACGATTGCCAAGACCGGATCGACGGAACTCACGCGTATGGGTGGCACCATCGGAATAGAGCTGGCTTTTCCGGCATTTTAGCGGTAACGCGCTGACCATCATGAGCCTCCACGGACCACCTTGAATGACCCAAATCGCGAATTACCGCAAATCCAACGGGGGAGTCCCTAAGGAGCGATGGCGAGGGCAGTTGTGAACTAGGTTTTCTAAGCGACAGCGAAGTTCGTCGCGTTACGATTCACGATGAAGGGGCAGCACCGATGAGTTTGATGCAAACGATGGTAGGAAACGAATATCTTTACTCCAGCCTGGCAGGCGATCCGGACTTGGGCGAAATCGTCGACTTGTTTGTGGATGAAATGCCGGACCGAATCGATCATTTAAGCCATTGCCTGGCCAGCGGCGATCTGGAGCAACTCCGCCGCTACGCCCATCAAATGAAGGGTGCCTGCGGCAGCTATGGTTTTCACCAACTTACCGCCCCTGCCGCACGTCTGGAGAACGCCGCGCGCGAGCAGCAAGAAGAACTAGCAATTCGCGAAGCGGTGGATGAACTGATCCAGCTTTGTCAGCGAGTTCGCTCGACCAACGGGGCATAACGCTCGCCGTCGACCGAGATACAATGGTGGGATTAAATTCCGGCATGCATTGCTGAATCCCACCCTTCTGTCCGCGAGCGAACCTTTGGAAATCATTGATCCCAACTATCCGCGTGGTCCCTTTAAGGCGGCCATTTTTGACTTTGATGGCACGTTGTCACTGTTGCGCCGAAACTGGCAAGATGTGATGATTCCCATGATGGTCGAGGTTCTGGTCGAAACCGGCACAACCGAGTCACGGGCAGAGTTAGCAACGCATGTCGAAGAATTCGTGATGCGGCTCAATGGTAAGCAGACGATTTTCCAGATGATGCGACTAGCGGAAGAGGTCGCCGTTAGAGGCGGTTCGCCGCTGGAACCACTGGCGTATAAGCACCGCTATCACGATCTGCTCTGGCAACAAGTCGGCGAGCGCGTGGAGAGCGTCCGCAGCGGTCGCGTCCCTGCGGAAAATCTCACGGTCCCCGGTGCCGAAGCGCTATTGCGAGCTTTGCAACAGCGAGGCCTGACACTCTATCTCGCGAGTGGCACTGACCTGAAATATGTGCGGGACGAACTGCAGGTGCTCGGTCTGGCGCAGTACTTCGGCGAGCACGTTTACGCAGCGCTGGACGACTACAAGCAGTTCAGCAAGGCGATGGTCGTGGAACGGATCATTCGGGATACGGGGGTCGCGGGGCAGGAATTGCTGGGGGTCGGCGATGGCTATGTCGAAATTGAAGAAGTGAAAAGGGTTGGCGGTTTCGCCTTGGGAGTCGCTAGCAACGAAGAGACCTGCGAGGGAATTAACGCCTGGAAACGAAACCGTCTGGTGCAGGCAGGCGCGGATGCGATCGTCGGGGACTATCGGGATTTGGAGACGTTGCTCGGGCTTTGGGGATGACCTCGCGCTGAGAATTACTTTATCAATAACTGAAAAATAAATGATGACTTAATATTGTACGGACGGTAGAATCTGAGCGTAACGATGCCGGCGGCCAGAAACCCCTATAATGAGGGTAGTCGACTGCAGCCATAATCGCGTCCAAAAAAGCCGTTTTTACAAGTCGGTGCGGAGTCGTTGTCCCAGTTTCACGTCGCGGTAACTACTGACAGGCAAACAGTTAAGGAAAATGCGGAACAAGAATCGCAATCTCCCGACGCACTTGTGCGCTTCGTCCGGAAACCAATTCTCCCAGGCCAGACATGCTCCCCCAGTTCGACCGGAACCGACTGATCATCAAGCCATTGCGTGAGCGCAAGCACGATATCACCATCGACAAACAATTGCCGCTGGATGCCGTGCCTGCGGCGCTCGATCCGGAATCGATGCGGGTGTTGGAAATACTCGGCGAGCGGTTGGTCGCAGCGCGGGAGCGCGGGGCGGCGATTCTGACACTTATGGGTGCGCATGTGATTCGCGCCGGCGTGGCCAGGCAGTTGATCGATTTGATGGAGCGGAAACTGCTCACACATATCGGCATGAATGGTGCGGGTCCGATTCACGACTATGAGTTCGCCGCCATCGGCGCGACCTGCGAGAGCGTCGCCAGGTATATTCGTTCCGGCGAGTTCGGACTGTGGCGCGAAACGGGTGAGATGAACGATGTGGTGCGCGAGGGCGTGGAGCACGATCAGGGCTTGGGTGAAGCCCTCGGCCTAGCGATCAATCGAGGCTATTTCCCGCATAAGGATCTGAGTGTGTTGGCCGCGGGTTCGCGGTTGGGAGTGCCTGTAACGGCGCATATCGGCATCGGTTACGACATCATTCATGAGCATCCGAATTTCGATCCCGCCTCGTTCGGCGTCGCCAGCTATCGGGATTTCCTCACGGTCTGTCACACGGTGAACAAACTCGAGGGGGGCGTGTTCTTGTGTTTGGGGTCGGCGGTGATGGGGCCGGAAGTGTATCTCAAGGCGTTGTCGATGGCCCGTAACGTGGCCCATCAGGAAGGGCGGCAGATCGCGAACTTTACCACTGCCGCTTTCGATTTGATTCCCATCAGTGGTAATTTTCATGCGGAAGCACCGAAGGACAATCCGCAGTACTATTATCGCCCTTGGAAGACGATTTTGGTGCGGACGGTGGCCGATGGCGGCGAAAGTTTTTATGTTTGCGGCGATCATCGCCAAACCGTGCCGCTGCTTCGCTGGGCAGCGTTGAAGGCGGAGGAGAAGTTGCGGGAAGCGGGTGGGGAGAAAGCGGCGGTGTGAGAAAGTTAGGTTCGATTGCTCTCGTCCATCAATTGTAGAACGGATTTGTGATACATCCTCCCCTGCGGAGGAAGAAGGCAGCATGATTAGCTTGGCTCGCACGTCGGCGTTTCTCAAATCGTTCCCGCGACTTACGATCGGGCTGGTGGGAGATCTATTTCTCGATCGCTATTTGCACCTGTCGCCCGGCGTCGAAGAGCTATCCATCGAGACGGGCTTGGAAGCGTATCAAATCGATCGCGTCCGCAACTCGCCAGGGGCGCTCGGCACGGTGATGAACAATCTGGCGGCGCTGGGTGTGGGCTTGCTCGTGCCGGTGAGTGTGGTGGGTGATGACGGGCATGGTTACGATCTGTTGAAAGAAGTTCGTCGCTTGCCCTGCGATCCTTCGCACCTGTTGTGCTGGAGCCAACGCCTGACGCCGACGTATACCAAGCCGCTGCGACAAGTCGCGAGTGGTGCTTGGCATGAACTCAATCGACTCGATGTGCGCACTCGTGCGCCGCTGGCCGCCAACGCCTCAGCCGCCGTCTGCGAGCATTTGCGACAAGTGTTTCACTCCTCCGATGGCATGATCGTGCTCGACCAGATCAATGAAACTGACTGGGGAGTGATCAACGGAGAAGTCCGCGCGACACTAGCCGAACTGGCCGATGAGCGTCCCGACAAATTGATCTATGTTGATAGTCGCGCGCACCTACAACAATTCCAAAAAGCAACCCTCAAGGGGAATTGCGGAGAACTATTGGCGGCCGGGAAGGCGCTCGGATGGGATACGAGTGATGTGAAGCGAATTGCAAAGCAACTCGCTGATCGGCAAAACCGCCCGGTTTTCGCCACGCAAGGGGAAGCAGGCATCTTGGTGGCGGAACGCGATGGCGATACCCATCTAGTGCCAGGTTTAAACGTCCCCGGACCGTTCGATATTGTCGGAGCGGGCGACAGCGCTACCAGTGGCATCGTGGCGGCGAAACTGGCTGGGGCTACCGACGTGGAAGCGGCCGCCTTTGGGAATCTGGTCGCATCGATCACCGTGCAACAACTCGGTACAACCGGCACCGCCTCGCCGGATCAAGTGCTGACTCGCTGGCAAATTGCCGCCCAGCAATGGCCCAAGTGTGCGATTTAGCACGTGGGCACACTGCCTTCCGATGCGCTCGCGCGCATTAGCGGATATCCGCACAGGGCTGTAGCCCATTCGTACGTCCCATTTACGGTGACAAATGTTATTTTTTGTTTTGGCACGGCCTTTGCAATTTATAGCTAGACACGTCGCGCGGCACTCAGCTCATGCTGGGGCAGAATGAGCGTAGGCCGCGCAACGAATAGGCTCGATGCCAAAACTGATGGAGCGGATCAGGCAAGTTGCAAGGATGGGCGGCGATGGAGGGGAGTGAACCCAAGCGGGTACGCTCGCCCTGGGGCAGGCATGGCCGCAGGCGCTTGGTCACAACTTGGGGAGAAGCTTGAGGTTTCTCCCACGCCGCGCATTTACGGTTAGGATACGTCGATACGCGACGGTTCAAGTTGGCACATCAGCGGTGTCGGAAGGCAACTTCCGGCACCGGCATCGAGCTTGCTATGGCTATAATCCCGCAGGAATTCTCTGGCAATCGATGATTGGCGTGCGATAATATCAGGCGCTGGTCCTCCTCTTCTCTGGCCTTCGTTTCACGAGGCATGTCATGCGAGCGCGCAACGGGAAATTTTCGTATTGGCTTTTGTGTATCTTGTTGATGTTAGGTTTGGCTTCCAGTTTGCAAGCGGCAACCATCATCACCACACCCTCCACCGTGACGTTTGATTTCAACCAACTGTCGACGAATGCCAGCAATGGTACCGTACAGAACTACATACAAACGCAGTTGCCAGGGACCATTGTGACAGGTGCAGGTGGTGGCCAAAACTACGATGGTGAAGGCTATGTGGTGGGACCCGTCGTCAATGGCCGCGTGCAGCCTTACACACTCGGAACAACGGACGCAGGTCTGTGGCATGGATTGTCCGGCGATAACTTCATCGTCAATCAAGGGAGCGATCGCATCACGATGACCTTCGGGCAATTGATCTATTCCGCGGCTTTCGATTTTGAAATCTTTCCCAATGGCTCGGTGCCGGATGGGCGCAATCGCCCGGCAAGCAGCTATCCCGATTTCACGCTGAACGCATACAATGGCGACCAACTCGTAACATCTTGGCGCGTCTTTGGTGACTTGCCTGGCACCAACGGCTTACCAGCCAACTCGCCCAATTCGTTGCGCGCAGGCCACGCGGAATATGCGCCACAATTGCTTTCCAGCAATGCATTTGCTTTCGCCAACGGCGTCACGCGTTTGGAGTTCGTCGATTGGCCAGAGCGGATCGGTATCGATAATTTGACACTCGGCATTCAAGGCGCTCAACCGCAAAGCGATCCACCTCAGGTACTTCATACGCCGGAGCCCACGAGTTTCGTGCTCATGGCCGGTGCACTCGGTTCGTTGCTGATGTTTTCTTGGTGGCGTCGTCGGCAGAGATTGGATGTTGGACCGGCAGGGTTGTAATCCGCAGTCCCGATATTTGGGACGCCGCAAATTGACCAAGGCCAAGGCGTGTGATAAGTTGCGGGGAACTTCTCCGCAGGTGACAAGCGAATCAGCTTGCCACCCACAAACCTCACCATCAGTCTTCTCCAACAAGGCTAACTCATGTCGCTACGTCTTCGCTTTATCGCGTTAAGTTCGGCTTCGCTGTTGTCGTTTGCGATTGTCGTCGGGTGCAGCAACGCACCATCTCGAGTGTCGGCACCCTCCATCAGCGCCGGCAGCGCAAGTGCCGCGGCGATCACCAAGTACGACAAAAATGCGGATGGTACGCTCGACGACACGGAACTGAAGGCGTGCCCCGGCATCCTGCGCGCCAAGTCGCGATTCGATAAGGATGGTGATGGCAAAATCAGCGCAGATGATATCTCGAAACGCATTGGCGAATGGCAAGCAAGTAAGATCGGCCTCACGGCCTACTCGCTTCAGTTCACTCTGGATGGGCAACCGCTCAATGGCGCAACGGTTACGTTCGTGCCCGAAGATTGGCTCGGCGCCGCAGTCCAAAAAGGTACGGGCACCACCGATGCCACGGGCCGCGTGAATGTCGCGATTGCGCCAACCGATCTGCAATCGAACGAAACGGGACTCAGCGGCATGCGGCTGGGTGTCTACAAGATCGAAGTCACACATCCAATGATGCAAATTCCCGCCAAATTCAACACGGCCACCGAGATTGGTGTCGAGATCGCCCACGACGACCCCAACATCGGTCGTGATACGATGCCGCTTACGAGCCGCTAAGGCGCGAAGATTTCCTAGCCATGCTCCGAGTCAAAGCGGCGTCAAACGCTCCGTCTCTTCGTGTGACAGCGGAGGGATCGGAGCATTGCGATCGTCCATCGCGGTGCCAACAACCGCTCGAAGCAGGTCTCAATACCTGAAGGCATAGCGAGGATAAGCATTCGGGTCGGTTCCGCCTTCGCGATAGCGGATGGGGGTCGGCGGTCCACTGCCCGGTGAAACCAAGCCAAAGCTTCAATCGCGGAATACCCCCGGCCTTTTTCCTAGCCGCTAACCAACAGCGTGCAGCGATCGCCACCGAGATAGACAGCGGGGGATTCTTGGCATAGTTCGCCATTGAGTCGGGGCACGTAGCACGACGGGAGCCTACGGAAGTGATCGCGTTTGGTTGGCATGGGACACCTAGTCTCGTTAAGATAACAATCAGCCCGTTGCTTCTCCTGCAAGTTCACGCACCGATCATCCCACCATTTCTTTTCACCAATTGGGTATGACTATGAATCGCTATTTCCCACTCATTCTCGCCCTGCTGGGAATCGCTCCCATGTTGCACGCCGCCGACAAAGAGACGGATTGGTCCGCATCCGTGAAGTTCCCCGAACAAGAAAAACCAGTCGCCCTATTCAATGGTAAGAACGCCGAAGGCTGGGAAGGCCATACCGACAAATACTTCCAAGTCAAAGATGGCACCATCATCGCCAAGAACAACAAAGAGAACGCGCCTAAGGTCAGCACCTATTTGCTTACCACGAAGAGCTATAAAAACTTCCGCCTGGTGTTCGAAGGCAAACTGGTCGAATCAGGCATGCACTCGGGTATTGCGATGTGGGGCAAGAAACACGAAGTCAACGATGAGAAGTTTTCCTATCAAGGGCATCTGGTGATGTTCCCGACGCACTGGGGATTCTGGGATCTTTACCGCCGCAACAGCATCTATCAAGACGATGGCCGCGCCAAGAAAGCAGACAATGTCGGTGGCTGGAACAAGATGGAGATCCTCGCCATCGCGCCGCGCATTCGCCTGGCGGTCAACGGGCAATTGGTCGCGGACTGGACCGATCCCAAGCCAGAACTATGTGGCGAAGGGCCGCTTGGGTTGCAATTGCATTCCAACAGCGTGCCACAAGAAGTGCAGTTTCGCGGGCTAATTCTCAGCGAGAATCCCCGGGATGAAATGATTACCGTGAAGAAGGAATAGCAAACGCCATCGGGAGTTATGCATCATGTGTCGATTGGTTTTCTCGGTCGTCTTGTTCTGCTGCGCGGCGGCGGAGATTGCGGTTGGTGCACAAGAGTTTCGCGCCGGTGCGTTCGCGATTGACGTGACGCCGCTGGAGTTGCCAGTAATCGTCAATGGCGGCATGACGGAGCGCTCGCTGGACAAGATCGAGGATCGATTGCACGCCCGTTGTTTGGTGCTAGACGATGGCACACAGCAGATCGCGATCGTGATCGTCGATAATTGCATGATGCCGCGCGAACTGCTCGACGAGGCGAAGCGCCTGGCGCACGAAGCGACAAAGATACCAACCGAGAACATGCTCATCGCCGCGACGCACTGCCACAGCGCGCCTTCGGTATTTGGCTGCTTGGGAAGCGATGCCGACGAGAAGTACAGTCGCTTTCTGCCCGTACAGATCGCCAAGGGGATACAGCAAGCGCATGCGAACCTGGTGCCGGCGCGGATTGGGTGGGCGGTCGGAAGAGACGACAAAAATGTGGCGAGTCGCCGTTGGTTGATGAAGCCGGGTGTTGCAGGAACGAACGACTACGGCGGCAAAGCGAACGACCGCGTCATGATGCATCCCGGTCCCGCCAATGCCAATGCGATTTCGGCGACTGGCATTATCGATGCCGATGTACCAGTCCTGTCCGTGCAAACCAAGCAAGGGGAACCACTGGCAGTACTGACCAATTACAGCATGCACTACGTCGGAGCGCCGAACTTGTCCGCCGACTATTTCGCCGTGGTCTGCGAGAAGTTCACTGATCTCATCAAGCCAAAGGAACTGCCGCAACCCTTTGTCGCTATGCACAGCAATGGCACCAGCGGCGATCAATGGCTGATGGACTACACTAAGCCGCGCAGGATGTTTGATCGCTTTAGCGTCGGCGCGGACGTGGCGACCGCCGCACATGAAGCCTATCGACGCATCTTTTATTACGACTGGGTGCCGCTGGTGATGGCGGAGAAAACGCTGAAGCTAAATGTTCGCCTGGCAAACGACGACGAACTGGCCAAGGCGAAAGAGCTATGCGCGACATTTGCTGATCGCAAACCCCAGACGGTGCCGGAAGTTTACGCCCGAGAAGCAGTGCTGCTCTCGCAACTTCCGCCAACTCGGGAACTCAAACTGCAGGCGCTGCGGATTGGCGAACTCGGCATTGCCGCGATTCCCAATGAAGTGTTCAGCAGTACGGGACTGATGATCAAGATCGAAAGCCCCTTGCCTACGCAGTTCACCATTGAACTGGCCAATGGCTGCTTCGGCTACATTCCTCCTCCCAAGCAACACAAACTCGGTGGTTATGAAACGTGGCGAGCACGCTCCAGTTGTTTGGAAGAACAGGCCGAACCGAAGATTCGCGCCGTGGTCATGGAGTTGCTCAACAAGGTGAACGAGACGCGCGCCGATGAACGACCGGTGCTGGCGGCAACGAGCGACGAAAAGCCTACCGCGCCCTGATCGCCGGTCGTTAAATGGTTTGATGTATGAAATCTTCTCTGCCTGCGCGGATTCATCTCTTACCGGCGATGGAAGCGCCGGTAGTGGTCGTTATTCGGCGAAAGCCATCGAAGTGTTTTCATATTGTGCGCTGGAACACCAAGACCGACGTCCTGGAGTATGGCTCGTGGTTTCATGGCAAGCTCTATTCGCAACGTTGCGACGTGTCGTTTGATGGCCGGTGGATGGTCTACCTTGCGATGGGTGCCCACGGCAGCACATGGAATGGTGTGTGCCAATTGCCATTCCTAAAAACCAGCCTCACTGGCGGCAACCTTGGCAGTTGGAACGGTGGAGGAATCTGGTCCGATCGACGTACCTTGCTGCTCAATCAGTGGTTATCTGCTGATGGTAGGGTGCCGTTCAGGTTGGGAACGCTCACACCGGAGTATGGTGGCGAGGATTTAAGCGTGCTGTATGCGCGACTAGCGCGGGATGGTTTCGCGCGTGTGAGCGAGAACTGGGGAACGGAGCACGTCGAAAAGAAAGCCAACAAGCATCGCGTCGTACAGGTCGGTGACGATGGCTGGCGAAAGCGACCCAGCCGCCAGCATCCGTGGCTCACGATACGCTACGTTGGGTATTTGAAGCATGGCTATTCGCATACGTTTGAATTGGAAGGCTATCCGGATTTGCTCAATGCCGCGAGCTGGGCTTGTTGGGATAGCCTGGGGCAACTTGTCTTCGCGCAGCAAGGAAGCATCGCACGCTATACCTTGGCTGACATCGCGCGTCGCCAGGCCAGTTTCTACTTGGATTTGGAATCGCTTCAACGGCCGTACCTTGCAGAGGACCACCAAACATGACCGAATCCTCACACCGACTCGAAGCGTGAGCGCGTCAGCGAGGTCTACGGTAGCGCGCATTGTCAAGAAAACCACTCCCCGGTTGTTGCGTCGCCAGGGATTTTGCGGTTTCCCCTTTGCCAACGTACTACGCGTTCCAGCAGAGGGAGTTTGCTCATGGCTACGCAAAGCCAATTGCGTCAAGCGTTCGACGCTCTACATCGCGAGGGAACGATTCTCGCGGGCGGACTGGGGGAACTGTCGCAACGCGCGACCGTGTATCGTCAAATCTTTCGCGACTCGGGGCGCAACCACATCTTTCCGCTGATCGCTGCGCATGGAGCGCTGTGGGCGCGCGGTTACTTCCAATTTGGATTCAAAATTGCGGCCGCGTTAGTCTGGCAGTATTTCGCGTCGCCAGCCAAACGCCGACAACAGTTCGCCGCGCTAGCAACGTTTGCGGATGCTTTTCGTGACATCAATCGTCGTGTCTGCATCGATACGTACACCAACTTTCATTTCACCGCGCGGCATGGAGCAGAGGACGGCGCGGTAGCTTTTGTATCGGGCGACCTGCTCGCTGCGCTCCGTGAACTTCATGCCACCCGGCATAGCGGCGGCGCGCTCGATCCGCATCAACAGCAAACGCTGTTCTCGGCGCATTTCCTCAACGAACAACAGCATGTCGTCGGGCCGTGTATCGCGGCGGCCGTGGCAGCTTTCGATTGGCCACTGTTGAAATGGATCGCGCTGCGTCCGATCATCCATTTCGCGTTCTTTCCCTACCACACGCAGCTATGGTTTCAGGACTTTTCCGATCGCGAGCAACGAATAGTCAACGGCTTGAAGGCGTTTCAGATCGGCCAACAGGTGGGCTGGGACGAGGTGGAGGACGCTCTGCGCAACTATCGCCTGCTGCCGACCCGCTTCTTCACCCAGCCAGAGATGAACTTCGCCGAAATGCGTCGTGGACTCCTAGCCGGTGCTTAGGCCGCCCCGCGGAATCGCCCGGCGAGGCGAGAATTGGTCAAATCCGCTCAGGGGTAACTTCCCTTCGGTTTGTCCCCACCAGGAAACCACTCGTGGGGGCAGGATTGCCCCTCGCAAGTCGCCCGGTCGCCTGTACAATGATCGGTTTATCTCACGCCTTTTGGGACGCTTGGCGGCAGGGCGTGTCGGCAGATCGGTCGAGCGTAAAAACGCTTCGTCCGGCGATATCATTACGAGAACTCATCGCATGTCGGTGCTCGACTGGGTCAGCGGACGAGTCTTCAACTTCGTCCACCGCAACAATTTGGTCTACAACACCTGCTGGGAAGACCCGCGACTGGATCGCGTCGCCTTGCAGCTTGGTCCCCAAGACAACGTGCTGGTCATCACTTCGGCGGGGTGCAATGCGCTCGACTACGCCCTGTGCTCGCCCAATCATGTGTATGCCGTCGATATGAATCCGCGGCAAAACGCCTTGCTCGATCTCAAGATCGCGGGCATCAAGCATTTAGAGTACGACGACTTCTTTGAGTTGTTCGGTCACGGTCGCTTGCGTCACGCGCGCGGTATCTATACGGACAAACTCCGCGACGAATTACCAGAATGGTCGCAGTTGTATTGGGACAAATGGATCAAGCGTTTCTTCGACAACAAGCGGCGGCCATTTTACTTTCGCGGCACCGCCGGGACCTTCGCCCGGTACATCAAGTTCTACTTCGACAAAGTAGTCCGCGTGCGGCCGCATGTTGAAGCGATCTTAAACGCCAAAGACATGGCCGAGCAGCAAGAAATCTACGCGAAGTATCTACGCCCTAAAGTCTGGACGCGCACGCTGCGCTTCGCGATGGGACGTGATACGACGCTGTCGATGCTCGGCGTTCCCAAAGCGCAGCGCAAACAGATCGATACGCAGTATCCTGGCGGAGTGGTGCAGTTCATCCACGATTGTCTGGAAGCGGTGTTCTCTAAGCTGCCGCTTCAGGACAACTACTTTTGGCGGGTCTACATGACTGGGAGCTACACGCGTACCTGCTGCCCCGAATATCTCCAAGAAGATAATTTCCATAAACTCAAGGCGGGCCTAGTCGATAAGGTCAGTACCCATACAAATTCCGTTCAAGGTTTTTTGGACAAGCACGAGGGGGAGATTTCGCGATATGTGTTGCTCGATCACATGGATTGGCTAAGCGACAAGTTCTTTCCCTTGCTGGAATCGGAATGGGCTGCCACCATCCGCCGTGCTGCCCCCAAAACACGCATTCTGTGGCGTAGTGGCGGGCTGCGAACCGATTTTCTCGACCAAGTCCAGGTGAAGCATGACGGACAACTTAAGTATCTGCCTGAGTTGCTAACGCAGCATCCGGAACAAGCCGCCGAGTTGCATGCGAAGGATCGCGTGCATACCTACGGCAGTTTCTACATCGCGGATTTAAAGGCGTAGTCACTGGCAGGTGTGGCGAGTCGCGCGAGCCGCACTAGAATTATCGTCGATCCATGGGTGCGGTTCGCGGACTCGCCACACCCTACAAAACGCTGCGGATTCGTGTTCGATGGGTTGGCTCTCCGATCTTAAAATTCTGTATCACCTGACCCTGAAGCCGATTCGCGGCAAGGACCATGCCGCGCGTTTGGAGAGCTTTTACTCCGGACAGGCGGATGCTTACGATGACTTTCGCAAGCGTTTGCTCAAGGGACGCGAAGAATTATGGGACGCGATCCCCACACCGGAAAATGGTGTCTGGGTCGATATGGGAGGCGGCACCGGCGCGAATCTGGAATTCTTTGCCGACAAAATACAGAAGCTCAAGAAGGTTTACATTGTTGATCTCTCGCCCTCGCTGCTAAAGGTAGCGACGACGCGCATGCATTCGCGCGGTTGGACCAATGCGGAAAGCGTCGAGGCGGACGCCACAATCTATCAACCAATCGAGGGACCTGTCGATGTGGTTACTTTTTCATATTCGCTGACGATGATCCCCGATTGGTTCGCCGCCATCGACAACGCCATAGCAATGCTCAAACCCGGTGGCCTCATCGGCGTCGTCGACTTTTATGTGTCGCGTAAGTTCCCGAAGGACGGCCTTAAGCGGCATCGTTGGTTCACCCGTAACTTCTGGCCTGCGTGGTTTGGCAACGACAATGTCTTCCCCTCGGCCGATCACGTCCCCTATCTGCATCGCCACTTCGAACCGCTGCATTTCGACGAGCATTTAGCCAAGGTTCCCTACATCCCCTTCTTTCGCACGCCGTACTATACGTTTGTTGGTCGCAAGCGGGCGGATGTCTAAGCGTTACTTGGCGATCTCCAAGCCAAGAAACAAGCAAGCGGCGGTCTGTACGTCAGATCGCCGCCGCTCGTAGGTACCATGGAAGCAGCGAGTAAGTAGTTCAACTTTCGGCCCGATTTGGACGTTTCCGTTCAATTTGCGGGCAAGCGCATCTCCAAGACCGCTAAATCACGGTCTCTAGGCTGAATCGGACTGCCAAATTCAGTGGCGCGGGTTGCTTCATCTCCCCTGCTAGCTGTAAAGGCCTGTGTACACCATTTACGTTAAGGCGCACAGGAACTTCACACTACGCCATCAGGTCATACTTGCATTCTGTCCCCGTTTTGGACGACAATGATCAAAGGTCGTTGATGTACAATCGAGTCTTCCTGCCTGTTTAAATCCCGCCTATGTCCTCGCACTTAGTTCGTTGTTCGGGTCCGGTAACTCGTCGCAGCTTTCTGGCGGCCGGTTCGCTCGGCATCGCAGGTTTGGGGATGAGCGATCTGCTCCGCTTACGCGCGGAGGCAGCGGCCAAGTCATCCCAGGGCGGCGAGAGTGATACTTCCGTTATCTTTCTCTGGCTCCCTGGTGGCCCGCCGCACATGGAGACCTACGATATGAAGCCGGACGCCCCGGCCGACTACCGTGGGGAGTTCCGGCCGATTCGCAGCAATGTCGCCGGCATCGAAGTTTGCGAACTGTTGCCGCGACATGCGAAGATAGCCGACAAGTTCACGCTCATCCGCAGCATCGCCCACGAGTTCGCCGATCATGGTGGCGGGCATAAGCGATTCATGACGGCCCGCGATCCGAAGGAACCGACTGGCTTTGTCAACGATTATCCGGCGGTTGGCTCACTGATCGCCAAGATGCGCGAAGGAATCGATCGCGGGCTGCCGAACTATATCTGCGGCGTCGATAGCGGTCGCCAAGGAATCGATACGTTCAGTCTCGGCACGTCGTATCTCGGTCCTTCCTATGCCCCTTTCTTTGTTCCTGGTGATCCGGCGTCGAAGGACTTCAAGATTCAGAATCTGGGTCTTGCGAAGGAGATGGAGAATCGTCTGGCCGATCGAACGCAGTTGCTGGCAGGGCTCGATAATCTGCGCCGCGATGTGGATGCCAGCGGTGCAATGTTGGCACTCGACAAGTTCGGCACGAAAGCGGTCGATTTGCTTACTAGCGAGAAGGCGCGCAACGCCTTTGATATCTCACAAGAACCGGCGGAATTGCGCGAACGCTATGGCCATCATGCGTGGGGAATGCGAGCGCTCATGGCGCGACGATTAGTGGAGGCAGGCTGTAGCTTCGTGACGATGATCTTGGAAAATCCTTACGTCTCCGGCGTGCCGTTCTTGAAGCAAGGAACCTACAACTGGGATTCGCATGCGGTAAATTGCCACCTATTCGATGATGCCCGGGTGCGATTTCCGATCTATGATCAAGTCATTACCGCGCTGATCGAGGATCTCTATCAGCGTGGCCTCGACAAAAAAGTATTGCTGGTGGTGACGGGCGAATTTGGTCGCACGCCACGAATCAGCAATACGACTGGCTCGCAAACTGGCGTGATGCAGCCCGGGCGCGATCACTGGCCTCAAGCGATGAGCGTGCTGGTCTCAGGCGGTGGCATGCGGACGGGGCAAGTTGTGGGGTCCACCAATGCCAAAGGTGAGCATCCGCAGGATCGCCCACTGACGCCGAACGATTTGTGGTCCACGATGTTTCACCATCTGGGCATCGATCAGAACGCTACCGTGCTTGATCATCACGGTCGTCCGATGTTACTGCTACCCAGCGGTGCGCCGATTCGCGAATTGCTGTAATTCCATCGTTGTTGATCGCTCTGCTAATGATCGATTTTGCAACTTCCGCGTCCTACGCGAAGTGAAGCGGGACTATGTTGCGTCTTCATCGTCGTGAGGCGTATGACCCGTGCATTGTAAGACCGGTTGTGATGGATACTTTGCATAACGCGCATCTTCCGCCGCGCGCTGGCAGAGCAAGAACCTTGACCCGCGACCGCTGATGACGTCGCGTTTCCACTGGCAGCACTCGCACAAGCTAATGTGGTTGATATTCATGTCATCGCCACCTGCTCGCGAGCGGCCGTCAGGGTATTGAGCAAGAGCATGGCAATTGTGAGTGGGCCCACACCACCAGGCACCGGTGTGATATGGCTGGCGACTTCGCAAGCGGGAGCGAAGTCGACATCGCCGCATAGCCCTTCGGCAGTACGATTGATTCCAACATCGATTACCACCGCGCCGGGCTTGATCATCTCCGCAGTGATGAATTTCGGTTGACCGATAGCGGCAATGAGGATCTCAGCGCGGCGCGTGACTTCCACCAAATTCGGGGTCCGGCTATGACAAACCGTGACGGTGGCATTAGCGGCGGTGGGGCCACACGAAGAATCTTTGGCCATCAGCAACATTGCCTGCGGCTTGCCGACGATCTCGCTTCGGCCGACGATCACGACTTCCTTTCCCAGCACCGGCAGACCGGCACGATGCAAAACCTGCTGCACTCCATGCGGAGTACAGGGACGAAATCGGGGACGGCCTTGCGAAAGCAATCCCACATTTTCTGGATGAAAACAATCTACATCTTTTGCAGGCAGCAGAGCATCAAGCACGCGCGATTCGCGAATCTGCTTCGGCAAGGGAAGTTGAACGAGAATGCCATGCACGGCAGGAGCCGCATTGAGTTCAGCGACGACATCCAGTAATTCGACTTCGCTCGTATTGGCAGCGAGACGAATGAACTGGCTGGTCATGCCAACCCTCTCGCAAGCTTTGCGTTTGTTGCGAACATAGACCTCACTCGCCGGATCCTCACCTACCAATACCGCCGCCAGACAAGGGGTGACACCGGATTGGCCAATGAACTCAGCCACTTGCGCGGCCGTTTCGTGTTGAATCTGGGCAGCGAAGAACTTGCCATTGATCAATTGAGCCGACACGGGAGGAACATCCATGAGCGAGAACTGAAGCCGCCACCAACGAGTTTAAGTCGCTGAATTGTAACTTCTCCCGCAGTCGGCGCGTGCGGAGGGGACGTGCAAATCCGCAAAGAGCGGGGTTAGACGCGAGGATTCGCAGGAAGTTCCCGTCACGGCGCAAAATATTGCACAATTTGTTGGCGTTTTGCCGCAACGATCTGTAAAAGAAGTAAGGCCGGAGAGCAAGTTCGGAACAAGCCATCAGCGGGCCTTGCTGTTCCCATGATCGTACCAACGTATCAGGCCTTACTCTCCGGCCATTTTCTTTAGTGCGCCACGCTGCGATTAGTACTCGCAGATTCTGCTCGCTGGAAAAGTTTTCCAGTAAACCCCTCGGTGATTGCTAAGACTCGTGAGCGCTGAGAGCTCCAGGCATTGCCCATATTTCCCAAATTATCTAATTCAACATCTATTAATCTTCCCATCGCAATTGATTGCCCAATTACTCCAGATTTGATATCTTCCGGAAATACCCAAGGCAGGTGCGAGCGTCAGAATCCGCAAGGTTCTTACGCGCGTAGCAACTTGTTCCGCATCATGATTCCGGGAGAAAGCACAATGAAGAACATGTCCTTTTGGGGCAAAGCCCTCACGCTTTTGGTGGTCGTGGGCTGTGCCACCACAGTTCTCGCGGCCGGAGCGCCGCTTGAGTACATCAAGAACAAGACGTTCCAAAATCTCGCCTCGAGTCCCAGCAAATTTCACGGGCATTACCTGTCTATCAATGACGATGGCGAATCGGTATTGAGTTCCGAGAGTAACCAGGACGCGTCCGGTTCCATCTGGGAATTCAAGAAGCTGTTTTGGAAGGAACGTGGCTATGTCACGCACGCGATCATTCAACGCGGCAACAACAGATTTAACGGTCAGTTTCTCGCGATCGACTTCAAGACTGGTGAGTTGATGTTTAGCAAGACGGAAGTGCCGACCGCTCGTTGGCTCATTCGTTATGCTGGCAAGTATCAAGGCTGGGACGCTTACTACATTCAAAACCTGGCGGAAACCGGCAATTTTGACATGCAATTCATCGCCATTGATGAAGTCACAGGAGCGGTACAACTCTCGCCCAAACCAACGCCCGGCGCCCACTGGTTAATGGGGGACGCACCGTACCTGCCTGCCGAAAGCCTATACCCATAGTCGCTCTGCTCTATAGACGCTCGAGGGGACGCTTTGTCCGTCCCCTCACGCTACCCCGAAGCGTTACACTGTAAAGATCGCTCGACGTATCTCGCCCTCCCTCCAGGAAACCATTCATGCATCTTGCACGCTTTGCACTTCCCGTCATCCTGCTTTGTTCGCTTACGGTAGTCGCCATCGCCGAAGACAAGTCCGAGTGGACCGAACTCTTCAATGGCAAGAACCTCGATGGCTGGAAGCAACTCAATGGCACCGCTAAGTATGAAGTGGTGGATGGCACCATCGTCGGCACCACGGCCAAAGGTAGCCCCAACTCCTTCCTCTGCAGCACTAAGAACTACGGCGACTTTGAACTGTTATTTGAAGTGAAGGTCGATGACGAACTCAACTCTGGTGTGCAAATTCGTAGTGAAAGCAAGCCTGATTATCAAAATGGACGCGTGCATGGCTATCAGGTCGAGATCTGCATTGGTGGCGAGGCGGGTTTCATCTATGACGAAGCCCGTCGCGGTTGGCTCAGCACGGATCGCAGCAATAAAGAAGCGCGCGCCGCGTTCAAAAATGGCCAGTGGAATAAATATCGCGTCGTCTGCCAAGGCGATTCGATCAAGACCTTTATTAACGATGTTCCCGTCGCCGACGTGAAAGACGATATGACCAAGTCCGGATTCATCGGACTTCAAGTCCACAGCTTTGGCGGCGAGAAACCTGCCCAAGTTCGCTGGAGGAACATCAAGATCAAGGAACTGAAGTAAGAGCCGACCGTTCTAACCTCGTCCTACTGATTCGTCTCAAAGTAGTGATCCAGCGAGATCACACCATCAGGCGGCGTCGTGATTTTCGTGTAATAGTACACGCGCTGCCCAACGAGCGAGGCGGGATCTTCCACCTGGGTCTTCATCGAGTTGATCTCGTCGGTCCACGTCTTGGCAATATCCGAAAGCATCCCTTGCGAGATCACCATCACATGGTAGGCATCGTGTTTATGCATCCGTAGGCGAAACTGCCCCCGTTCATCCGTCTTGGCCACGACCAATTGTTCGTTGTAAGGGTTCTGCTGTTTATTGTTGAGACCTTCCATCACATTGACCGCCGTCAGTTTTGTGACAGGCTCAGCATCAACTGGCCACACGGCGATAATGGCGCCTGCGTCGGGCGTTGGTGAACCGCCAATCGCATAGCTCACGAATCCATTCATTTCGACCGTATTCTCCCCTTCGGCAATACCGTAGACGAACGGCCCAGTCGATCGCGGCTTGGATGGCCCCGAGAACATCCACATACCGAGCATGACGATCAGTGCTAGAACCGCCACCGCGCCCACGCCGCCACCGATCAACATCGGCAGCGGCACGGCCAATTCAAACTTCGGTTCTTGCATCGTGATCGGCACGGGAGCCGGTGCGGTCCGGTCCTTATACGGATCGCGCACACCATAGTTGGTGAGCTTCGTCGCGGCTACTGCGGTTGAAACCGGCGAACTGCCGCCACCCCCACTGGTGACACTCGCAAACTGCTCCGCCACGACTTCTTGCTGAATTTTCTTTTCCCGCGCGCGGGCCGCTTCCTCCGACAGTTCCTCGTCGTCGTCATCCAAGAGTTGCGACAAATCGCCAGAATCTTCCATTCGCGATTCCGCAATGGCGCGCTGATCATCGATTGCCGGATCTTCCGCACGATCCGCACCCGCTTCAACAGCGGGGACATCCTTGAGTGCGGTCACCGCCGCCTCATCGGCGACCGGTGCCAGCGCATATTCATCGTCGTCGGCAGCACTCACGGCGCTAACAGCCAACTTGCTGGCTGTCACTGCGGGGGCTTTTGCTGCTGGCGGTTGCTGCGTTAACAATGCATACAATCGTGGCTTCCAGGTTGGCGATTGCTCGATCACTTTATTGGAAACGATGTCCGACAACATCCGATGGCAATCGACAATTTCGGCCAACTGTTCGTCGGAGTCGAGTGCCGCACGCTCAAACGGCGCAAGCTCGGCGTCCGGTAGTTGAAAGTCCAAGTAGCGACCAACTGTATCGGCGGCATGCCGTTCGTGTGCTTGATCGAGGGCCGGCGCTGGCAGCGTCGGACTCTTGCCCACGGTTTTACAGCGTTCCAACAACTGCTGCACACGTGCGCCGCTGGAGACCAGGGGCGCGAACTTCGCGCGGTCGTCCGGCGACATCACTTCATGGAGGTAAGCTAACAAGTTGCGCAGCGTCAGTCGCATAGATTCGGTTCATCGACAGCGCAACTACGCACCGCCGCTTGGAGGATGGTCCTGTTCAAGCCGGTATCGTCACGGCCTCGCTGCTAGGAGGGGTCGGGAGACCGCATCTACTCCATTGTGGCTTCGTTTGTCGGGTTTTGCAATTCGGGCAAAACCAACCATTATTTTTAGATTCTCAGCCGTAGTTCAACCGCCCCGGCACATCCCTAGCAATCGGCACATCAATCAGCAGGGGGCGATCGCGAGAAAAGCTGCTCCCCACCCGCTCACACAAATCGTCCGCCTCCGACACTCGGACGGCCTCCACGCCCAGGGCTTCCGCTAGTTTGACAAAATCGATCTCCGGGCCGGTGATATCGAGTCCCTCGAACTTCCCAGCGATCGCCTGCGGCAAACCAAAGCCTTGCGCGCCGATCTTCAAGATTTGATACTGGGCATTGTTGCACACTACAAACGTCACCGGCACCCGATATCTGGCAGCCGACCAGAGCGCTTGCATACCATAGCCAGCCGCACCGTCGCCAATCAGCGCCAGCACCGGTCGCTGCGGCCACGCCAACTTAGCCCCAATCGCCACCCCCATGCCCCAGCCGAGCGCCCAACCACGATGACCAAAGCAATCGGCATCTAGACCCAAAACTCCCAATCGCTCGAATGTCGTGTTCGTCGTTGTCACCGCTTCTTCGATCACCACCACGTCGCGCGGTAACACGCCAGCGAGTGAGCCCATCAAAGCCAATGGCGTGAGCGGACGACGAGGAAGTTCCTGCGCTACTTTCTCCTTAAGTTTCTCGCGAGCCACAGCATGCACGGCAGTCAACTCGGCGGTTCGCGCTTGCGTAGCCGCGCGATGACCGGGTGTCGCTTGCTGCTGCAATGCTACCAGTAAATCGGTCAGCGCTACCTGTGGATGCCCAAGTACAGCAACTTCGCAGGCGTAATTCTTATTCAACTGCCAAGGATCTTCGTCGATATGCACGATGCGGATGTGGTCGGGAATCGCGCGGGCGGGCTCGTGATAGACATACTGGCGTAGTAAATCGGCACCCACCACCAACAGCGCGTCGAATTCCTGCAACTTTGCGCGAATCTCCGGCGACCACAGCGGTAAGCCTTGCGCGTTGAGCGGATGATCGCCAGGGAACGATAGTCGCCCATGACTATGCCCTGGCTCACTAAACACCGCCGCGCCGAGCGATTCCGCTACGGCGACCAATTCACGCATCGCATTGTGTTCGATCACGCGACTGCCCGCGAGAATCGCCGGCCGGTTCGCCGCCAGCAACGTGCGCGCGGCAGCTTGAGTCGCAAGCAGCGAGGGACGCATCCGGGCGTCAGGCAAGCGGATCGGAGTAAGGTCGAAATTGTCCGCAAGTTCGAGTTGCACATCGACGGGGAGCGACAGAAACACGGGTCCGGTCGGCGGCGTGAGCGCACATTGCACGGCGCGACGAATCGCAATCGGCACATCTTGCACTCGATTAACTTCCACCGCCCATTTCGTCCAGGGCTTGGCGACCGCGACCATGTCGCCGCCAAGGATCGGCTCTTCGAACATCAAGCGCCGATCTTGTTGCCCCGCCGTCACAATCAGCGGCGAGCCCTCGCGAAAGGCGTTGTAGAGCATGCCCAGCGAATGTCCTAAGCCGCAACTAATATGCAGGTTGACGACCCCCGGCGTGCGCGACGCCATGGCGAATCCATCGGCCATCCCCATCACAGCTACTTCTTGCAACCCCAGGATGTATTGGAATCGCCCATCACCAACCAGGGCGTCATTGAGGGGCAATTCTGTTGTGCCGGGGTTGCCAAAGAGATACCGCACCCCCGCCGAGGCCAGCATCTCTAACATCGCCTGAATGCCTGTCATCGCCATTAGTCATCCTCGTAGGATGTGGAACAAAATTGTAGGGCGAGTTCGCAGACCACTAGTTTGTGGGCCCCAAAAAACCGCCCCCGCTCGCTCTCTAACTCCTTTCATAACAATCTATTATGGCGACCAGAAAAACTTCGCCACAAGATGTCGTGGTGGTAAAAACCACTTTTAAATCCGCTTCGACTGGAGGGGACGCGAGATCGCTCCGTCGCGTTTTTCGTCCCTCCATCTACCTCGCGAGCCAGCCGGAAAATCGCCCCGAGCGGATGCGCCCCATCGGTATCGATTCGTGCGGTACCCCTCCCGTCGGGACTCCCCCTTTAAATCCCCAACTCCCCTTTCACGAATTCAAACGCGGCAATCGCTTGATCCAAATCATCGCGAGTGTGCGCTGCGGAAATCTGCGTGCGAATGCGGGCTTTGCCATGAGGAACAACGGGATACGAAAAACCAATCACATAGACACCTTGCTCCAGCATTTTCTCCGCCATCTGCGCCGCCAGCACGGCGTCGCCAAGCATGATGGGAGTGATGGGATGCTCGCCAGGGACGATGTTGAAGCCAGCGGCGGTCATCGCCTCGCGAAAGTGTTTGGTGTTGATGGCCAGCGTGTCACGCAGTTCAGTCGAACGTGTAAGAATCTCTACCGCTTTGAGCGAAGCAGCGACGATCGGGGGTGGCAACGAGTTACTAAACAAGTAAGGACGCGAACGTTGCCGCAGAAACTCGACCGTTTCCTTCTTGGCCGCTGTGAAGCCCCCGCTAGCGCCGCCAAGCGCTTTGCCGAGCGTGCTGGTGATGATGTCGATCCGTCCCAACACGCCATGATGCTCCGGCGTGCCGCGGCCGGTTTGCCCCATAAAGCCGCTGGCGTGTGAATCATCAACCATCACGAGCGCCTGATACTTGTCAGCCAGTTCGCAAATCGCAGGCAAGTTGGCGATGGTTCCGTCCATCGAAAAGACGCCATCGGTCGCGATCATCTTGAAGCGCGAATTGGCAGCGGTGGCTTCCTGCAACTTCGCCTCCAGGTCGACCATGTCGTTGTTCTTGTAACGAAACCGCTGCGCCTTGCAGAGCCGAATGCCATCGATGATCGAGGCGTGATTGAGTTCATCGGAAATGATCGCGTCTTCCGCTCCCAGCAGCGTTTCAAATAAGCCACCGTTGGCATCAAAGCAGGAAGAATACAATATCGCGTCTTCGCAGCCCACAAACGCCGCTAATTTTGCTTCCAATTCTTTATGTTGCGACTGCGTACCGCAAATGAACCGCACGCTGGCCATGCCATAGCCAAACCGATCAAGGGCCTCACGCGCTGCAGCCAGCACTTCAGGATGATCGGCTAGTCCGAGATAGTTATTGGCGCAGAGATTCAGCACCGGTCGATCTGGCGCGATTCGCAAGTGCGGATGCTGCGGCGATATGATCACGCGCTCGGATTTATAGAGGCCGGCAGTGCGGATTTCGTCGAGTTGCGCGGTGAGATGTTGTTGGAATGACGTGGTCATCGTGGCCATCCTATTCTTCTAGTGGTTCGAGCAAGCTGGACTCGATCGCCTCTCGAATGATTCGAAATACGGCCTCGTTGGCCTCCACAACGCGGGTGTATTCTGGCCCATCGCCATCGGTATCAAAATGTACGGCGAAGTCGGCGAAGGAGATTGTGCGCACGCTATAGCACGGATAAGTCACGAAGATACATAGTTCGCCCGACGCCATGTCAATGTCGTTGGCGGACACGGGTGCTTCGGTCATCGCCGCCACAACTTCGCCATAGCCTTCTTTCGCTAGCCGCGATTCGAGTTGCTGGCGAAAAGGAGGGCCGCCTAATCGCGCGGCAACAATCTCGTTGGATCGCAGTCGTTCTGGCAATTGAATGATCAGATCTCGGCCCATCCAATGCTCGTCGTACACCACGGTCGGCAACGTGACATACCAGCCCATCACGATCAAGCAAAGCAGAATCGCGGCCACAACCACCGAGTAGAGCCAAAGCTTCATTTGTATTTCGCGCCTCCACAATTCAAGGCGGACTGGAATCTTCGCCCCACCCGATGGCCTATCCTTCCGCCCACGTCAAAACCACTTTGCCGCTTTGCCCACTGAGCATCGCATCAAAGCCTTGTTGAAAATCTTGGTAGCCAAACCGATGTGTAATCACCGGCGAGATATCGAGGCCGCTTTGTAGCATGACCGTCATCTTGTACCACGTTTCATACATCTCGCGGCCATAGATACCTTTGATGGTGAGCATGTTGAACACCACCAGGTTCCAATCGATGGCCATCTCCCGTTCGGGAATGCCGAGCATGGCAATTTTGCCGCCGTGGCACATACTGGCGAGCATGTCGCGAAAGGCTTGCGGATTGCCGGACATTTCCAGGCCAACGTCAAAACCTTCCTTCATGCCGAGTTGCCGTTGCACATCGGTGAGCGTTTGCGTTCGCACATCCACTGCCACCGTCGCCCCCATCTTCTTAGCCAGTTCAAGGCGATAAGGATTCACGTCGGTAATCACCACGTAACGCGCGCCGGCATGTTTGGCGATAGCGACCCCCATGATGCCGATCGGACCCGCGCCCGTGATCAGCACATCCTCGCCCAACAGATCGAACGACAGCGCCGTATGGACGGCGTTGCCGAAGGGATCGAAAATCGATTGCACGTCGCGAGGAATCGGCGTATGCGTGTCATGGACCCAAACGTTCGTTTGCGGCAGCGAGAGAAATTCGGCGAAGGCCCCCGGGCGATTCACGCCAACTCCTTTGGTGTCTTTACAGAGATGCCGCCGCCCTGCGAGGCAGTTGCGGCAATGCCCGCAGACGACATGTCCCTCGCCGGAGACAATATCGCCCAGATGAAAATCGTGGACATTGGAGCCGACGTCGACAATCTGGCCGACGAACTCGTGCCCCACGACCATCGGCACAGGGATCGTCTTTTGCGCCCAGGCGTCCCATTTGAATATATGCACGTCGGTGCCGCAGATGCCGGTGCGCAGCACTTTGATCAAACAGTCGTTGATGCCGATCGTGGGGAGGGGAACTTCTTCGAGCCACAGGCCGGGCTGCGCATGACGCTTCACGAGCGCCTGCATCGTCTTCATGGCGGGCGAATCCTGAGGAAAGCAAAGTTGTGAAAGAGCAGTCGCTTAGTTTACCCTTTCTTCGCGCGGATTGTAGGGCGGGTTGCAACCTACCGTTCGCAAGCGCGCTGCAAACCGTTACACTAGCGGTTTCCTCCTTTCCGATTTCCTTCCCCCAAAAACCGCTATGCAAGCCATCCTGCTGGAAAAGCCGGGAGAGTTCAAACAAATCGAGATCGATGCCCCCGCTGCTCCCGCTGCCGGCGAGGCTTTGGTGCGAGTCCATCGCATCGGCATCTGTGGCACCGACATCAGCGGTTACTTGGGGAAGATGCCCTTTTACAGTTACCCCCGCATCCCAGGGCATGAACTAGGCGTGGAAGTGGTCGCCGTTGGCGACGGCGTAACCAACGTTAAGCCCGGCGATAAGTGTAGTGTCGAACCGTACATGAATTGTCAGAAGTGCTTCGCCTGTCAGCGCGGTAGCTATAACTGCTGTGAGAATCTGCAAGTGCTCGGCGTGCATACCGATGGGGGAATGCGTCCTGAGTTCATCCTGCCTGCCCGTAAGTTGCATCCCTCGGCAGAACTCACTGTCGATCAACTCGCTTTAGTGGAAACGCTCGCCATCGGCTGCCATGCCGTGAATCGCGGTGCGCCTAAGCCGGATGATTTTGTCGTGGTGATTGGTGCGGGACCGATCGGCCTCTCGACGCTGGAATTCGTGAAGCTAAGCGGCGCAACATGTATCGTTATGGACATGAACGAACAACGTCTGGCATTTTGCAAAGAGACGATGGGCATCCCGCACACGATCAAGTTCGCGGGCGATGGCTCGGAACTCACCGCGCTCACCGCAATCACCGGCGGACGATTGGCGCAAGTGGTGATCGACGCTACTGGCAGCAATAATTCGATGGGGAATGCCTACAATTTTGTCGGCTTCACGGGGAAGTTGGTCTTCGTTGGGATCACCACCAGCGAGATCGCCTTCACGCATCCGCTCATGCATCGCCGCGAGATGACGTTTCTAGCGTCGCGTAATGCCATGCCAGAAGATTTCACACGAATCATTGGCTTGATCGAGACAGGCAAGATCGATACGCGCCCTTGGATTACGCATCGCACACCGTTTGCGGATTTGATCGCTAATTTTCCCTCCTATACCAAGCCGGAGACCGGTGTGATCAAGGCCATCGTGGAGCTCTAGTTTTTAAGCTACGCCTGATGCCTGGCGACACTCCACTTCGCTGCTATTGCTCTGAGAATTCTCTGACATTCCCTGACATCACGCGGAGCGTGATGAGTACTTTAAGAACCATAACATCACGCGGAGCGTGATGAATACTTTGAGACCCCATACATCGCGCGGAGCGCGATGGGACCTATCCATGAAATCGGCCATTACCATCAGTCTCGTATCCGAAGCCCGTGGCGGACCCTTTGTCTTCTGGGACTTGCCAGGCGGCTGCCAAAGCGCGCAGGAACTCGGCTTTGACGCGGTGGAAATCTTTCCGCCATCGGCCGATGCCATCCGCGAATTGCAGGTGCCGCAATTCCTGGAACATCACAATCTTAAACTCGCTGCTATGGGAACGGGCGCAGGCTGGGTGAAACATGGCCTGACCCTCACGAGTCCCGATAGTTCGATCCGCAATCAAGCAATGGCATTCATTCGCTCGATCATTGATGTGGCAGGCCCGCTCGGAGCGCCAGCGATCATTGGTTCGATGCAAGGGCGTTTTGGCGAGGGGGTGACGCGCGAGCAGGCCCTGACCTGGCTGGCCGATGCAATGAAAGTACTCGGCGCGCACGCTTCGCAATATGGCGTGCCGCTATTGTACGAACCGCTTAATCGCTATGAAACTAACGTCTGCAATACGATCGACGAAGGAGTGAACCTGCTCAAGAAGATGCGTAGCAAGAGCGTTTTACTACTGGCGGACCTCTTTCACATGAACATCGAAGAAGAGAATATCGCCGACGCCCTCAAGTATGGCGGAAAGTACATCGGCCACGTTCACTTCGTCGACTCCAATCGTCGCGCTGCCGGTTGCGGGCATTTGGACTACGCGCCGATCATGGCCGCGCTACGCGATATCAACTACGATCGTTACCTTTCTGCGGAAGCGCTCTCCTGGCCTGACCCGCAAACCGCCGCCAAACATACGATCAAAATGTTTGATACGCTAACGGCGCAAGAATAATCTCGTTTTTCATCCTGAAGTGCCATCATGCTCAAACACAAACTCATTCACCCCAAGATAAACGAAATACTCGCCAAGGCAGGGCATCACGCGAAGGTGCTGATCGCCGACGGCAACTATCCAGCTTCTAGCACGATGGGCCCCCACGGCGAGTTGGTTTCGCTCAATCTTTCGCCAGGACTCGTGACGTGTACACAAGTGCTGGAAGCGCTGCTGGACGCCGTGGCGATCGAGGCGGCCCATACCATGATGTACGAGACGTCCGGACCCTATGCCTTGGCCGAAGACCCGCCTGTGTGGGCGCAGTATCGCGCAGCATTCAAACAAGCAAATGTCGACGTGGAATTGCAGCCTATCGCCAAATGGGAGTTTTACCCCGCCGTGAAGACGCCCGATCATGTGCTGACAATTCAAACAGGCGATACGCAACGTTTTGCCAATTTGCTGCTGACGATTGGCGTGCGAATGGATGTGTAGGGCGAACCTGGGCGAAGCAAGTTGCTCTTTGAATTTACAAACTATCGATATCCTTGAGGTCGGTGTGTTGCGCACACCTTACAACCATGCATGCGATTCCTCGCGGTTTCAAGTTTGCCGGTGTCCATGCCGGTATTAAGCGCAATCCACAAAAGGAAGACGTCACTCTGATCGTCGCTGATGGCCCGGCGGTCGCAGCGGGCGTTTATACGCAAAATCTCGTGTTCGCCGCGCCCGTCGCCCTCGATCGTGCTCGCACACCTTCCGACAGAATTCGCTGCGTGGTGGTGAACTCCGGCAATGCGAATGCCTGTACCGGCGAGCGTGGCATGGACGACGCCTACGAAATGGCGCGGATGGCTGGCGAAGCCTGCGGCGCGTCAGCCGACGACGCTTTGGTGATGTCGACCGGCATTATCGGTGAGTTCCTACCGATGGAAAAGATCTCCGCCGGCATCTCGGCTGCGGCCGGCAAACTTGGCAACGACGAAGAATCCTTCCTTGCGGCAGCGCGCGGGATTCTTACGACTGATAATGGCGTAAAAACCGTCTCGCGAACATTTAGCTTCGGTGGGCAAGAGGTTCGCTTCGCTGGTATGGCCAAAGGAGCCGGCATGATCGGCCCGCGCATGGCAACGTTGCTGGGTGTGCTGATAACCGACGCCAAGCTGACTGTCGAAGATGCGCAAGCCTCGCTCAACGACGCCATCGCCGATAGCTTCAATTGCATCAGCGTCGAAGGACACATGAGCACCAACGACACGGTGCTCCTGCTGGCTAGTGGCGCGGCAACGGCAGAACCGATCCAAGGCGAAGATTTAGCGGCCTTTCAAGCAGCGCTTAAAGAAACCGCCATTGAACTCGCGAAGATGATTCCCGACGATGGCGAAGGGGCGACGCATTTAATGGTGATCGACGTGATCGGTGCCAAGTCGCGCGACGACGCCCATCGCATCGCCAAAACGATCGCCGATAGCGCGCTCGTGAAAACAGCCATTCACGGTGGCGATCCCAACTGGGGACGCATCGTTTCCGCCGCCGGCTATGCAGGTGTACCGTTTCGCCCCGCAGGCGTCGATCTGCACGTCAATGGCCATCGCTTGTATTGGAAGGGAGCGCCGGTCAAATTCGATGCCGCGACCGTGTCGCAATCGATGCAAAACAATCGTGAGACGCACATCGAACTTTCGCTCGCCGAAGGCGACGCCAAAGTCCGGTTCTGGTCGAGCGATCTGACGGTCGAGTACGTCAAATTCAACGCCGACTATCACACCTAGGATAGTTTTTGGCGGGGCAGGCATTTCTGTCTATCTTTTGAGTGAACGCCCACTCGATTGGCACTGAACCTCCCTGCGGTGGATCGTGTCTGAGAAAGAGTTAAATATCTTCCTCTCACTACGCGTGATCCAGCATGCGCAAGCTCGCCAGCATTCAAGTTGTCAACGCGGTCGAACCGATTCCAAACGCCGACGCCATTGTGCGTCTGCGCGTATTGGGATGGTGGGTCGTCGCCAAGCGTGGAGAGTATAAGCCAGGCGATAAACTGATCTATTGCGAGATCGATTCGCTGTTGCCAGAGCGACCTGAGTTTGAGTTCTTGCGCGCCAGCAGCTTCAAGCCGGCAATTCAAGACGGCGAGAAACTCGTGCAACCGGCCGGTTTTCGCATCAAAACGGTCCGCCTGCGCGGTCAAGTGTCACAAGGCATTTGCTTTCCGCTTGCGATCTTGCCGCCCGATGCAACTACTCATGAAGGAGACGACGTTACCGACCTGCTAGGTATTCTCAAATATGAACCACCGACGCCAGTTGGAATGAGCGGTCGCGTGCGAGGTGGCTTTCCCGGCTTCTTGTCGAAGACGGACGAGATTCGGGTGCAAGTGCTGGAATCTGCTTTAGAGCGTCATCGCGGCAAAATGTTCTTCATGACAGAGAAACTCGACGGCACGTCGTTTACGGCCTTTTTGCGCGATGACCAGTTCGGTATTTGCAGCCGCAACCTCTGGATGGACGAAACTGACGAATCGAACATGCTCGTGAAAGTGAGCCAGTGCCTTCAACTTGCAGCGCGATTGCGCGCGATTCGTGATCGGCACGGATTTCAGCCTGCGATTCAAGGTGAGTTGATCGGTCCTGGCATTCAGAAGAACAAGTATGGTCTGAACTCGGTCGAACTGCGGATCTTTAACTTGCTAAATCTCGACACGTCGCAACTCGTTGATCATGCTGTGGCACTGGAGATTGTTCGCGCCGCCGGACTGGAGAGCGTGCCGCAACTTGGCACGCTCGCACTCGACCATACGGTCGATCAACTGGTACGGTTGGCGGAAGGTGCCAGCGTACTCGATTCGCGCGTTCAACGCGAAGGCATTGTGCTGCGCCCGGCCAGCGAGGAGTTTGATATCGACATCGGTGGACGATTGAGTTTTAAGGCGATCAATCCACTGTTTCTGCTGAAGTACGACGAGTAACTGTAAGCAGCAACTGCCGTAGGAAGTCGCTCGCCACGGCGTAAATGCCGGGCGAGCTGCTTTCCCGCGGACCGGCAATATTGAGGACGCGAATCTTTACTTCCGTCAGCCAAACGATGGTCGTCGCCAGATCGCGGGCAACACTGGGATCAACGATCAAGTACGGTTTGGCGTGTTTGATTGCTATGCGACGCGTCAATTGCGTTCCGCCAGTGAGTTCGCCTAGGGCGAGAATCAGCGTGCCATCGGCGGCCTGTACGTTCAGTTCGGTGCGGACGTGATACTCGCGCGTCTGGGTTTCGCGCAGTTCATAGCGATCGTCTAGTCTGCCATCTTCCGCCCGGCGCCCCAGCGGGCACCAGCCGCCATGCTCAATGCCGCAAGCGATCGCGATGTCCAGCGCCGCCCGATCGACGCCGGTCTGGCCCCCGGAGATAACGCGATCAATCACCGCATAGCGTGAGCATTCCGCAGGCATTAAGGCACCTCGCCCCCACTGCTCACTCGGCGTCGTTCAGCTCTTCCTGCAGCACCAGCCAGCGCTCCTCGGCGTCGGCAAGTTGCGAAGTGAGCGTTGTAACTTCTTCGTGCAACCGCAGCGCTTCCTTGGGATCGGTGGCGGACATGAGTCGCGTGTTGGTCTGCTTCTTTTGGTCGTCTAGCTTGGCGATATTGCGCTCCACGTTGCTCATTTCTTTGCGGATGTCGCGCTCACTGCGGCGTTGCACTTTAGGAGCTGCCTTCGGCACATGACTGGCGGTAGGCGGCACTTTGGTCTTGGTCGCCTGCTCGCGCTCACCATCGTCGATTTCTTTATTGACCATGTACAAGTAAGCGTCGTAGTCGCCGCGATAGTTGGTGACATGGCCATCGCGGACTTCCACGATGCAGGTCGCGACTCGCTTCATGAAGTGCCGATCGTGGCTCGTGAAGACGACGGTTCCTTTATAGTCGATCAATGCTTCCGCCAGCGCTTCGACTGTATCGACATCTAAATGGTTACCCGGTTCGTCGAGAATCAGCACGTTGTATTGGCTGAGCAGCAACCCCGCCATGCAGAGTCTCGCCCGCTCGCCACCGGAAAGCACCGAAATCTTCTTCTTCACTTGCTCGCCGCGAAACAGCATCGCGCCGGCAATATCGAGAATATGCTGGCTCTTGGTGCCGGGGGCAGCAGTGTATTCCAAGTAATCGAGCACGGTTTGCTTCGGCGGCAAACTCGTATAGACGTGCTGGGCATACGTGCCGATCTGGCAACCAAAGCCCCACTTCGCTTCGCCAGCGAGCGGATCAAGCGATTCGACAATCGTCCGCAGAAACGTTGTCTTACCTTGGCCGTTATCGCCCACAATCGCAGCGCGCGAGCCGTGTTCGATCTCTAAATCAATATCAGCCGCGATGGTTCGCTCGGGATAACCGATGCTCAAACCACGACAGCGAAGCGCGGGACCCTTGCGCGGTTCGACAATCGGCGCGCGAATATTGGCGGTGGGCTCGTCCGTCTCAACATCGACATCTTCTAGCTTTTCGAGTTGCTTGCTCTTGCTGCGTGCGCGAGTGGCGGTGCTGGCGCGGGCTTTATTCTTGGCGATGAATTCTTCCAGTTGCTTGCGCTTGGTTTGCACGGCAGCGTTGGTCCGCTCGTCATGTTCGCGGCGTTCTTTCTGGAAGTCGAGGAAGCCATCGATCTTGCCGGGGAACATTGTCAGCTTCCCTCGCGACAGATCAAGCGTCGCGCTGCAAGTGGCACCCAGGAAGGCCCGGTCGTGCGAAACGATCAAACAGGCCTCCTGAAAGTTTTTGAGAAAGTGTTCGAGTAGAATTTGCGTGCGCAGATCGAGAAAGTTTGTCGGTTCGTCGAGCAGCAGCAGGTTCGGCTCATGCAACAGCAGTGCCGCGAGCTTCACGCGCGTTTGCCAACCGCCGGAGAGCTTGCTGAGTGGACCTTCAAGATAGGCACCTTTGAGCTCAAACTGCCCCGCGACTTCGCCACATTTCCAATCCGGCTGGCCGCTATCGCGCATCAGGAATTCCAGCGCCGTTTCACCTTGCTGAAACGGATCGTGCTGTCGAAGATAGCCAAGCCGCAGTTTGGGATGCCGCATCACCTCCCCGCGATCAAGTTCTTCCTCCCCGAGCAGCACGCGCAGCAGCGTACTCTTGCCTGCGCCATTACGACCGACAAAGCCCACCTTCACATCATCCGTGATCGTGCATTCCGCTCCATCGAGCAGCACCTGATCACCGTAACTCTTGTAGGCGTTTTTTACTTGCAGCAGCACAGCCATGGGCGAATGAATTCTCCTAGGGAGCGCGAGCATCTCGCCCGCTTTAAATAAACCAATATGCCGCGGGCGAGTCGCCCGCGCTCCATCACAACTCTCCGTCCACACCGAGTTGATGGAAATAATGCGGCACACTGTTCTGATTCTTGAGCAACCAATCGATGGATGGTTCGTGATGCATCGCTTTGTGAATTGCTTTGGCGGTGGCGGCGCGATTGGTCTCGAAGAGGATATTGTGATCGATCTTATCTTCTTTTAGCACGCTGGGATCAAGCCAAACCGAAACGATAATCCCCAAGTCGTTGGCTTTGCTCTTGGGAATGTCGCCAGCGCGCACCGCATCGAGCACGCCATGCGCGATGCCCGCCTGCACGCTTCCCATCAGAATGTTCGTGTATTTACTGCTGTTGACGGTCACTTTGCTTACCATTACGGTCGCGGGACGAACTTGCACATCACTATTGAGAATCGCAAAGACGCGCGTGTGACCTTTGACCTGGTCCCCAATCAGATTGGCGATGGCATAACCCACGGGACCATCGAGTTCGCCGATCACCACTTCTGGTTCGGCGGCGGACCAGGCGGGCTCCGCTTCGACCAATGCTTCACCGGTGCGCATGATGATCCGACCACGTGGCACTGTTTTTTTGACAGGCTTCTTCGCCGCAGCAGGGCGTTTCTTAGCCATGCGATTGCTCCTTATTATTTGCCGAAGGGAGAAGCTAAAACTTATGCCCGCGTTGCGGACCCTGCTTGGTCAACGTCAGGATTTCGGGGCCGGATTCCGTCATGAGAATCGTGTGTTCAAACTGCGCCGATAGTCCGCCATCCTTGGAACGGACCGTCCAACCATCCTTCTTATCCTTGACTGTGTACCGGCTGCCCGTGTTGATCATCGGCTCAATGGTAAAAGCAAGCCCTGGTTCCAGGCGTTCCTGACGTGCCTGACGGTTGGGAGCATGCGGCACCGATGGCTTTTGATGAAACTGGCGCCCCACGCCATGGCCAACGTACTCTTCCACCACGCTAAAACCGCGCCGTTCGGCCTCGGCCACAATCACTTCGCCGATGTCCGAAACACGGCAGTTGGGGCGGATGGCTTTGATCGCCAAGTGCAGGCAATCAAACGCGCACTGCGTCACAGCTCGAGCTTCCGGCGATGTCTTTGCCAGATCACCGATGATGAAAGTTTCCGACGAATCGCCGTACCAGCCATCAACGACAGTCGTGAGATCGACATTAATGATATCCCCTTGCCGCAGCACTTGAGCGCCGGGGATGCCGTGGCAGATAACATCGTTCACACTGGTGCAGCAGCAGTTGGGAAATGGTTTGCGGTCGACGACGTAACCGAGTTGTGCCGGACGGTGGCCGTGCGAAAGCGTGAAGTCATACACGAACCGATCGATTTCGCCCGTGGTGGTGCCAGGGATCATCATAGGACGGATTGCATCCATCAACTTGGCATTGAATCGTCCCGCCTTGCGCATGCAATTGCGTTCCAGTTCGTCCAATTTAAGTTTTCGCGTACTCTGCAGCATCGACCTATCTTCCCAATCATCCCCGCGCAGGCAACCATGCCGAATGTCAAGTTTCCTAGTGTAAGAGTTGCAGCCATGTAGGGCGAGAGGCGGGAGATTTTCCGGCTCCCCAGTTTGGTAAATCGGTGCTCGCGGGTGAACCTTCCGGGCTTCCCCCCACTCCACACTTAATAGGCATAAAGCTAGAATCTGGGGTTTCCTCGCGGCCACAACTGTTGGCCAGCCAAATACTTATCACGAACTGTCGAGTCCGAAATGCCCCGCTACACGCCGGCCGAAATCGAACCTAAATGGCAACGCTTTTGGGAAACCGAGCGCACTTTTCGCACCCCTGAATTGCCAACCGGCCAGAAATTGTACGTCCTCGACATGTTCCCCTATCCCAGCGGCGCTGGCTTGCACGTCGGCCATCCCGAAGGGTACACCGCCACCGATATCGTCTGCCGCTTCGAGCGGATGCGCGGCAAAACGGTGTTGCATCCGATGGGTTTTGACGCCTTCGGCTTGCCTGCGGAAGAATACGCGATCAAAACGAACACGCCGCCGCGCGTCTCGACCGAAAAGAACATCGCGATGTTCACCGAGCAATTGAAAATGCTCGGTTTTAGCTATGACTGGGAGCGTGTCCTCTCGACGACCGATGTCGCTTATTTCAAGTGGACACAGTGGATCTTCTTGCAACTCTTCGACACCTGGTACGACGCCGACCAGCAGCGAGGGCGGCCGATCAGCGAGTTACCGATCCCAGCGGATATCAGGGCCCAAGGCGAAGTCGCGGTAAGCAACTATCGCGACGAGCAGCGACTTGCCTATCAAAGCGACGCCTTGGTGAACTGGTGCGCGGCGCTCGGGACGGTGCTCGCCAATGAGGAAGTGATCGATGGCAAGAGCGAGCGCGGCGGGCATCCCGTGACGCGCATTCCGCTTCGCCAATGGATGCTCCGCATCACAGCCTACGCCGACCGCTTGGATCAAGATCTCGATGGTCTTGATTGGAGCGAGGGGATCAAAAAGCTCCAGCGAGACTGGATCGGCAAGAGCAGCGGCGCGGAGGTGGATTTCTTTATCGGAGACGAAGAACAATTCGCCGCTTGGAAGGCGACTCGCGCCAAGTCCGGCTATCCCCGCAAGCCAGGGGAAGACGTCTTGCGCATCTACACCACACGGCCAGATACGCTGTACGGGGCGACGTATATGGTGATCGCGCCAGAGCATCCGTTTGTCGAGCGGTTGACGACTGCGGCACAAAAGAACGCTGTTGAAGCCTATATCGCCAAGGCGGCGAGCAAGAGTGATCGCGAACGCCAGGAAGACACCAAAGCCAAGACCGGTGTCTTCACCGGCAGCTACGCCATCAATCCGGTCAATGGCGAGCCCACGCCTGTCTGGATCGCCGACTACGTGCTGATCAGCTACGGAACTGGCGCCATCATGGCAGTTCCAGCGCATGACGAACGAGACTTCGCTTTCGCACAACAATACAATATTCCAATCAAGGCAGTGGTCGATCCTGTTGATGCCAAGGATGTTGACCGCGACGCCGTCCTGGCTGGCACTTCGTGTTTCGCCGAGTATGGCAAGGCAATTAACTCGGGCAGCTACAATGGCTTGAAAACGGCCGATTTTAAAGCCCAGATCACTGCCGATCTCCAGGCCGCTGGTGTGGGCCGCAAAGCGGTGAACTACAAATTGCGCGATTGGCTCTTCAGCCGCCAGCGCTTTTGGGGCGAACCGTTTCCGATCTTGCACGAACTCGATGCCGCCGGCAAACCAAACGGCGTCCTGCGCGCAGTCGACGCCAAAGACTTGCCAGTTGATCTACCGCACTTGGATGATTACAAACCGATCGGCAAGCCCGAACCGCCGTTGGGCAAAGCTCCTGAGTCGTGGTTGTATCCGACGATCGACGGCAAAAAATATCGCCGCGAAACGAATACGATGCCGCAGTGGGCCGGTTCGTGTTGGTACTACCTGCGCTTCATCGATCCTAAGAACGACCAGGTCTTTGTCGACCGCGAAAAAGAAAAGGCGTGGATGCCGGTCGATCTCTATGTCGGTGGTGCCGAGCATGCGGTGTTGCACTTGCTGTACGCGCGCTTCTGGCACAAGGTGCTGTTCGATCGCGGACACGTCAGCCACAAAGAACCGTTTCAGAAATTGGTGAACCAAGGCATGATCTTGGGCGAGATCGAGTTCACCGGCTATCAAACCGAAGAAGGAACGTGGATCACATCGCAACAGGTCGATGAGGACGACAGTGGCGCGCCGATCGTCAAAGGCCAAGGGGGCACGCTGCGTGTTGTTAAGTTGCCCGCCGACGACGTCGAGAAGCAAGGCGATAGCTTTGTGCTCAAAACCGATAAGAAGATTCGCGTCGATAGTCGCGCACATAAGATGTCGAAAGCGCGTGGCAATGTGGTCAATCCCAACGATATCGTCGCGCAGTTCGGCGCCGACTCGCTCCGCTTGTACGAAATGTTCATGGGACCACTGGAAGAGGTGAAGCCGTGGAGTACCCAAAGCATCAGCGGCGTGCGAGGCTTCCTCGATCGCGCCTGGCGGTTGATTGTCGATGACCGGGAGGAAAAGAACATACTTAATGCTTCGGTCCAGGCAGTCGAGCCGTCCGCCGACCAAAATCGCATGTTGCATCGCACGATTGAGGGTGTGACGCGCGACTTTGAGCGGATGGGATTCAATACGTCCATCGCTAAACTCATGGAGTTCGTCAACTTCTTTACCAAGGAATCGGTGCGTCCCAAGTCGGTGATGGAGCGCTTTATATTGCTCTTGGCACCTCTGGCTCCGCATATCGCGGAAGAACTGTGGAGCGTACTAGGACATGAAAAGACCTTGGCCTACGAACCATGGCCCACCCACGACGAGCAGTGGCTGAAGTCCGACACCATCGAGATTCCGGTGCAAATTAACGGCAAGCTTCGCGCCACGATCAGCATCGCCGCCGATTGCACGCCCGCCGACGCCATCACCGCCGCCAAAGCGGATGGGAAGATTGCCGACTTGATCGCAGGAAAGACGATTGTGAAAGAAGTCAGCGTGCCAGGACGACTGGTGAACTTGGTGATTAAATAATTGAGTAGGCGTACCCTAGCTTGCGTTGCGTAGGCCGCTACTCACATAGCGTCCAATACTTTCAAACTGATGAATCGCTTTTACTCCTACGTCGGTCCACCTGAGATTGCGAGAGCCGTAAATGAGAACTCCCTGCGCGTCCGAATTGATTCGGCCGCTGATGTCCAACGTTGGACAGATGGGAATTCTGCCAACCCGGTAACGACGACATTTATTGTCGATGCCAACGGGACGTTGTGGATCGCTGATCGACGTAGCGAACACGTGGCTTGTGCGCGCGGCGGTTTGGTGCAGTCCGCAGGCGAATTAACATTCGATGTTCGCATAAGCGGTGTGAATGTTGTGTACGCGTCAAACCAATCCACAGGTTATTGCCCCGAGCCTGAATCCTGGAATTCCGTGACTGCGGCACTGGATGCTGCTGGCATTGGCCACTTCGATGACTTCGACATGCGTTGTGAATTCCGTCGCTGCCAATGCGGTCAGATCAACATTGTAAAGGACGCAATTTACGAATGCGCTATTTGCGGCTCGGAGCTTCCTCGAGAATGGAATCTGAGATTGACTTGTCGCGAATAGCTACTGCGCAAGATTTGAATTGAGCATTTCCAGGCATCACGTCCAACGTGCTGAGTACTTTATGACCACCTATCGTTGGAGCAAAGCCGAGTTCGCTGCGGGTTATGATGCGGCGGCGGAGTTCATTCATCCGCTCTATACCGAGTTGCAAGATCAAATCATAACGTTGCTGCCGTTCGCGGAAGATCAAGCGTTTCTGCTGGTCGATGCCGGGGGTGGTTCGGGGCGATTGGCGGCGAAGGTGCTCGATCGCTATCCGCATGCTCACGCGGTGGTGATGGACCAATCGGAGCCATTTCTCGAACTGGCGACGCAAAACCTGGCCGCCTTCGGCGATCGTGGGCGCACACTCCTCGCCCGGTTGCAGGATGACTGGTTCGCGCAATTGCCGCAGCCGCCGAACGCGATCGTAAGCATGTCGGCGATCCATCATTTGTCGCCCCTGGAGAAGCAAACGTTGTATCAACGCCTGCACGACGCTTTGGCTCCGGAAGGCGTGTTGCTCAATGGCGACGAGATTCGCCCCGCTAACGACGCTGCCTATCTGTTGGAATTGGAGCGTTGGTCTGATCACATGCGTGGCATGCAAGATTCCAGTCAGATTCCCGCACAAATGGCGGAAATCCTCGACCTTTGGCGAGAGAAAAATATCTCTCTCTTCGGCCAGCCGAAAAAATCCGGCGACGACTGCCACGAAACCGTCATGGTTCAACTCGAATATCTCCGCGCGGCTGGATTCGCGGAAGTGGATGCCCCCTGGCAACAACGGATGTGGGCGATCTTGCGCGGTCGAAAATAGCCGAATGATCGTTGGCGATCACTTAACCGACAACCTCAAATAACTTCTCCACCGGTGTATTCACTGGGGACGGAATCGTTGTTATCCTAGGGGCAGCTTATCGGTTCCGCTCTCCAGGAATTCCCATGCGTAACATCATTTCGCTCGTGCTTGGCGGTGGTCGCGGCACTCGGTTGTACCCCCTCACCAAGTATCGTGCCAAGCCTGCGGTGCCGCTGGCGGCGAAGTATCGTTTGATCGATATTCCCCTCTCCAACTGCTTAAACGCTGGTCTCAATCGGGTCTATGTCCTGACGCAGTTTTTGTCGGTTAGTTTGCATCGCCACATTCGCCAGTCGTATCGCTTCGACCAATTCAATGGCGGCTTCGTCGAACTGCTCGCCGCGCAGCAAACGATGGAGGAAGGGGCGACCGATTGGTATCAAGGGACGGCCGACGCGGTACGGAAGAACCTGCGCTACATTCAACAGCCCGGCATTGAGTACGTCATCATTCTCTCTGGCGATCAACTCTATCGCATGAATTATCTCGATATGCTCAAAACGCATATCGACAAGAAGGCCGATGTCACCATTGCCGCCATGCCGGTTTCGCGCGAGATGGCCAAGGCCTGCGGCGTGATGCGAGCGGATGCCGATGGGCGCGTCGAAGGCTTTCTGGAAAAGCCGCAGACAAAACCGGAAGCCGACATGATGAAGATGGACCCTGCCTGGATCGACGCCCGTGGCATCGAGAGCAAGGGGCGCGATTTGATCGCCAGCATGGGCATCTACATCTTCAATCGCGAGACGCTGGTCGACGCGCTGGAAAAGACCGCCTATCACGATTTCGGCAAAGAGATTTTCCCCGCTTCCGTACGCAGCAAGAACGTGCAGGTGCATCTGTTTGATGGTTACTGGGAGGACATCGGCACAATCAAAGCATTCTATGAATGCAATCTCTCGCTTGTGGGTCATAGTCCGCCGTTTGACTTTTCCGATCCCGATGCGCCCGTTTACACTCGCGCGCGGTTCCTACCTTCGACCAAAATCGAAGGTGCGACTGTCAACAACAGCCTCATCGCCGAAGGCTGTAAAATCGGCCAAGGGGCAGTGATCGAGAATAGCCTGATCGGCGCGCGGTGCATCATTGGCCCCGGCGTGACAGTGCGCAATTCCTATATCATGGGCAACGACTACTTCGAGCGCGAGGCCGATCTCAAACGGAATAAGGCGAATGGCATTCCTCCCATCGGCGTTGGTGCCGGCAGCATGATTAAGGGAGCCATCATCGACAAGAACGCACGCATCGGCCGCAACGCCTGGATCGTGAACGAGCGTGGTACCATCGATGGCGAAGACAACGACATCTGCGTCATTCGCGATGGCATTCCGGTCGTGGTCAAAGACGCCATCGTGCCGGACACGTGGAAGCTGGGGTGAGTTGATTAGGGGTAACAAATACGCATTCGCTCGACAGCGCTAATGTTACCTGCCCTCAATCACCGGTACTTCCGAGGCGCGAGAAATGTTCGGCGGGCTACCAGGCGGATCCAGTGGAGGCGAGCCGGCATCCTTCGGCGGTTGTCTGTTTGTGATCGTGGTTACTGGCTTGGTCTTTGGTGGGTTTACGTGGCTGCTGTTCGTTGCCTGTCCTTAGCAGCCACGTTCATCCATGTCCAAGGGGCCAACAGCGATCAAGGGGCCAACAGCAAGCGCCCCGGCGCTTTCAGATAGTTCATCACGTCGTTTAAGAATCGAGCGGCGGTGGCACCATCGATTAGGCGATGGTCGTAGGACAATGACAAGGGCATCATCAGGCGAGCTTCGATCTTGTCCCCTTCCACCACCACGGGCAGTTTGCGGGCGCGACCGACGAGCAGGATCGCCACTTCCGGATAGTTGATCATGGGCGTGGAGTAGGTACCGCCAATCGAACCCAAGTTGCTGATCGTGAAGGTACTGCCGCGTAAATCGTCGACGCCGAAGTTGCTGTCGCGGATCTTATCGGCCAGTGCCCCAATGCCGCGTGCGACTTCCGCTACCGACAAATGATCGACACCGCGCAGCGAGGGAACCACCAGCCCACGATCGCTATCGACCGCAATGCCGATGTTCACATATTCCTTGTAGACGATTTGCTCGTTTTCCATGTCGATCGACGCATTCACCGTGGGGTGATTGCGAAGTGCCATGGCACAAGCTTTAACGATAAACGGCAGCGTCGTGAGCTTGATGCCTGCCTGGGCGTAGTCGTTCTTGCTGGATTGCCGAATCTTTTCGAGCTCCGTCACATCCACATCGTCGAAGTTGGTAACGCGCGGACAGGTTGACCACGACTCGTGCATCTTCTGAGCGATGACCTTGCGGATCTTCGGCATTTTTTCCAGCCGGACTGGCCCCCAATTGTCCGATTGGCCGCTGCCAGCTTTCGCCGCGGCGGGTGCGCCATTGCCCGACTTCGCGCTGTGACTAGCCGATCGCACCGCGTTGAGAACATCCTCCCGCGTGATGCGAGCACCAGGGCCACTGCCGGTCACGTGCTTGAGATCGACGCCAACTTCCCGTGCAAAACGACGCACAGCGGGACCAGCGGCGACATCGGCATCATCGCCGACTTCCGCATCAACTTCGGCCACCGCCACGACAGGCTCTGATGCTGGTTTGGCAGGTGCTGTTGCTGGTGCAGCAGGTTTGGGAGTAGGCGGCGCCGAAGCGGCCGGCGTTGGCTTGGTGGACGCAGGTTTCTCGGACGCGGGAGTTTGCTTGGGTGCAGGTTTTTCAGGCGCTGGTTTCTCAGGCGCTGGAGCGGCCTGTGCCGCCGGTGTTGGCTTCGCGGGCGTCGGTGCCGCGTTGCCCGCCCCTTCGCTGACTTCCAACGTCAACAGGCTACCGCCGATCTCGACGCTCTGTCCTTGCTTGACATTAATCTGTGTCACTTTGCCTGCATGTGAACTCGGCACTTCGACCGAAGCCTTGTCGGTTTCGACCTCAAAAATGCCCTGATCCTTCTTAATCGTCTCGCCGACTTTGACGAGCACTTCCAGGATATCGCCCGACTTGATGCCGTCGCCAAGGTTGGGGAGTTTGATGTCGATGGTAGGCATGGTACGCGGAATAGGTTCGAGGGAAGTTATCGGAATCGTCGGTTACAGCCAGCAATCAGCTACGCGAAGTAAGGATCGATTTTTTCCGTATCGATGCCTAAATCTTTGATCGCCTGAGCGACCTCGCCGGCAGGGAGAAGCCCCTGCTTCGACAGGCGATAGAGCGTGGCGACCACGATGCATTGGGCATCGACTTCAAAATGGCGACGCAAAGCGGCGCGAGATTCGCTGCGGCCCATCCCGTCGGTTCCCAGCACGAAGTAGTCGCCGGGAATCCAGCGCGTGAGTTGCTCCGGCAATGCCCGTACGTAGTCGGACGCGGCGATGAACGTGCCGCTCTCGCCAGCGAGAGCATTCTCGACATAGCACTTGCGCGGCGTTTGATCGGGATGCAACATATTCCAGCGCTCCACAGCGTGGGCGTCGCGGCGGAGTTCGTTGTAGCTGGTCAAACTCCAAACGTTGCTGCTAATGCCATACTTCTCGGCGAGGATCTTTTGCGCGTCCAGAGCGCAGTTCATAATCGAGCCGCTGCCGAACAAGTTGACCTTGTGCTTGGCATTGTCAGCCTCGACCGTCCGAAATTTATACATGCCGCGAATGATCCCCTCTTCACAGCTCTCAGGCATGCCAGGCTGGAGATAGTCTTCGTTGCCGACCATGAGGTAGTACATGGCCGTTTCTCCATCTTCGTACAGCTTTTTCAAGCCATCGAGTACGATCACCGACGTCTCGTAAGAGAACGCTGGATCGTAGGCACGTACGGTCGGAAACGCGATGGCGTTGAGCAAGCTGTGGCCATCCTCGTGCTGCAAGCCTTCGCCATTGAGCGTGGTTCGCCCAGCGGTGCCGCCGATGAGGAAGCCTTTGCAACGCGAATCGGCGGCGGCCCAAATCAAGTCGCCGACGCGCTGGAAACCGAACATCGAGTAATAGATATAGAACGGGATCATCGGCACGCCATTGGTGGCGTAGGACATACCGGCCGCCATGAACGACGACATCGCGCCCGCTTCGTTGATCCCTTCTTCGAGGATCTGACCGTCTTGCGATTCCTTATAGAAAGAGAGATTTCCACCAATATTATCCACCGGTTCGTAAAGCTGACCGGCGTGCGCATAAATGCCAATTTCGCGGAACATCCCCTCCATACCAAAAGTGCGCGATTCATCCGGCACAATCGGCACGACGTTCTTGCCGATCTTCTTGTCTTTGACCAATCGTCGTAGCAACTGCACAAAGCCAAAGGTCGTGGAGGTCTCTTTCTCCGCATCGCGGGCGATGAACGAGCGATAGTCTTCGAGAGTGGGCACTTCCAATTTGGGTTGTGCGAGCGGACGCGATGGCACGGGGCCACCAAGTTTTTCACGACGTTCGCGCAAGTAGCGCATTTCGAGGCTATCCTCAGGCGGCTTGTAGAACGGCGCGTTCTTGACATCCTCATCGGAAATCGGAATGCCGAAGCGGCTGCGGAATTCGAGCATTTCCTTTTCGTTGAGCTTCTTCTGGTTGTGGGCGATCATGCGCCCTTCGCCTGCTTCGCCTAGGCCGTAGCCTTTGATCGTCTTGGCGAGGATCACAGTGGGCCGATCTTTGGTTTCGACGGCGGCCTTGTAAGCGGCAAAAACCTTTTCGGGATCGTGCCCACCGCGGCGCAGCTTTTCGAGTTTCTCGTCGGAGTAGTTCGCGACCAGTTCGGCGAGTTCCGGATACTTCCCGAAGAAGTGCTCGCGAATATAAGATCCCGGCATGCCCGTGTATTTTTGGTACTGGCCATCGACCACTTCGCCCATTCGCTTGATGAGCATGCCAGATTTATCTTTTTCCAGCAGGGCGTCCCAGTCGTCTCCCCAAACGACTTTGATGACGTTCCAGCCAGCACCACGAAACAGCGCCTCTAACTCTTGAATAATCTTGCCATTGCCGCGCACTGGGCCATCGAGCCGTTGCAGGTTGCAGTTGATGACAAAGATGAGATTGTCGAGCTTCTCGCGTGAAGCCAGCGTGATCGCGCCGAGCGTTTCCGGCTCATCGCATTCACCATCGCCGAGGAACGCCCACACTTTGCGATTGCGGTTTTCAAGCAGACCGCGATCGTACATGTACTCTAAAAACCGTGCCTGGTAGATGGCCGTAATCGGACCAATCCCCATCGAGACAGTCGGAAACTCCCAAAACTCCGGCATTAACCACGGATGGGGATAGGACGAGAGGCCCGGTACTGGCTGCAATTCGCGGCGGAAGTTGACGAGGTTTTCTTCCGAGAAACGACCTTCGAGGAACGCCCGCGAGTACATGCCTGGCGAAGCATGACCTTGGTAATAGACTAGATCGTGTTCGTACCCCCCCTTACCGCGTCCTCGAAAGAAGTGGTTGAAGCCTACTTCGTACAGCGTCGCGCTGCTGGCGAAGGTGCTGATGTGTCCGCCGATGCCCGCGACATTGCCGTTATTGGCGCGCGTCACCATCGCCATGGCGTTCCAGCGGATGATACTCTTAATGCGACGTTCGAGTTCGCGATTGCCGGGATAAGCAGGCTGATGTTCGGGTGGGATGGTATTGATGTACGGTGTGTTCATCGGCATCGGCACATCGACGCCGTGGGAGGCGGCGCGGTTTTCCAAAGCCGAGAGCAGGAATTTCACACGTTCCGCGCCCTTGCTCGACAGGACATACTCGAGGGATTCGAGCCATTCCTGTGTTTCCCCCGGGTCGATATCCGGGACCGGGTGTACGAAGGGTTCGGTGGGGGTTTCCTCGGAGCCGAGCAATGTGGAAGCGTCAGCCATCAAAAAACCTCGCTAGAAGCCGAAAGTCAAAGTGAGTGGCCCCAAGTCCGGCGACCTGCCGCCAACCGAACTCAAATGGGACGTTGCTTAACCTGGAAATATACACCGCCGGGAGAGTTTACGGCAGGCGTCCCCGGTGTCCAGCGGCTAGGATCAAGCCGTTGACCGGCCCAATCGCGGGGACAGCGGGGAACTTCGCCTAATTGTCTGGGAGAAGGAGCGAATTGTACAGGGGCAAAATCGTCGTTTGTCCCCCAGGAAGATTAGTACTTCGACAACTCACGACTTGGATAGCCCGGTTGACCCTATCATCCGCTCACCCGATTCCGGCCCACTTGTTTCGCGGTGTAAAGATGTTGATCGGCTTGATCGAGCAAGGAGGCCACGGTGACGCCGGATTCGCCACGTGTGGATGCGACGCCAATGCTGATGGTGACTTGAAATTGAGCACCATCGGTGGTGAAAGGCCCCTCGGCAATGAGTTTCCGCAGTCGTTCGGCCACGATCATGGCGTCGGCTAGTTCCGTGTCGGCCATCACCAGCGCAAATTCCTCGCCGCCATAACGGGCGAGCATTTCATCGCCCCGCACCAGCGACTTTGCCCGCCGGCAGAGTTCGCTGAGCACCTCGTCTCCGGCCAAATGTCCATAGCGATCATTGACCGCCTTGAAGCGATCAACATCAAAAAGCAGCACCGACAATGGTCTCCCATAGCGCTGGCTGCGATGCAAATCGCGCTCCAGCACTTCCATGAGATAACGCTTGTTATAGGCCTGCGTGAGGCCATCGGTGGTCATGATTTTATAGATCGATTCGCAGTATTCGACCTCTTGCAAATCAGTGCCCAAGAACCGGAAGATCTGGTTCCCAAGGCGCAAACGATCGCCGGCCACAATGAGTTGACTGGCGATTCGTCGATCGTTGACATAGGTGCCATTGGTGCTGCCGAGATCGGTGACCAAATAACCTTCGCGAGCTGATTCGAGCGCGGCGTGGCGGCGGGAGACGGAATCATCGGCCAGTTCAATATCGCATTTGCTATCGCGGCCGAGCACTTGATAGCAGCCGGTTAATTCTAATACCTGTCCCAAACCTTCCCCGAGACGGTCTCAACTCGATTCATCTTTCATTGAACGTGGGGCCTTATGTATCAAGAAGTTACGTCAATCGCCGGTCGTCGTCCTTCACCCTTGGACGGCCCATTTTGAAGAAGAACCGGCTCCCAAACCAGCTCGGAAGAAACGCCCTGACGGCATGAAACTGGCTCGGCATTATCAGGCTCTTCTCGACTCTGGCAAGTTTGAAAGCCGTGCCGCACTGGCCCGTCATCTTGACGTCAGCCGGGCACGAGTGACACAGGTGCTCGCGAGACTCAAAGAGTAAGTCATCGATCCGCGAGCGGGTTTGCTCAACGCAGTTGGTGCTTGATTGTTCCTTTCAAATGGTACATAATACCTCCACAAGTGGTTTTATGGTGGGCTTTTGTAACAGGACGGAAATGAACGAAGCAGAGCGACAGGCAAGGCAGGCTTTTGAGCAGCACGGCGGAGTGCTGAGGATGTCCGACGCGCTACGCGCTGGCGTCCATCGCCGTACCCTGTATGCCATGCGCGACTCTGGCCAGATCGAGGTACTTGCACGCGGCCTGTATCGACTCTCGGACGCTCAACCGCTTGGGCACCCTGACCTTGTCACCGTCTGCGCCAAAATCCCCCGGGCAGTGGTCTGTCTTGTCTCCGCACTTGCATTCCACGATCTCACCACCCAAATACCGCATGAAGTCTGGATCGCCATCCCACGAAATAGCGAACCCCCACGACTCGAATATCCGCCTGTCCGCATCTTCCGCATGGGAGCGACAGCGTATGAGGCCGGAATTGAGACGCATACTCTCGATGGTGTCCCAATCAAGATATATGGCCGTGAGAAAACACTCGCTGATTGCTTCAAATATCGCAGCGAGGTTGGCATGGACTCCGTTCTTGAGGCGGTGCGTCGCTACAAGGCCCAAGGAAAGGTCAACGCAGACGAACTGCTCCGTTATGCCTCCATTTGCCGGGTTGCCCAAGTGGCACGACCGTATCTGGAGGCCGTGCTATGATCCGGGACCTTCCTGCATCGGTTCGCCAGCGACTGCTCGACAATGCCCGTTTGACCGGGCGTCCATTTCAGGAAGTGCTCCAGTATTTTGCGATGGAGCGTTTTCTTTATCGCCTTTCTCAATCGCCGCATGCAAATACGTTCGTGCTCAAGGGCGCTTTGCTTTTCACGGCTTGGGGCGGGCCTGCGACACGACCGACGAAGGATATTGACTTGCTGGCCCGAATGGACAACGCCGTGGACGCGGTAACGGCGGTGATAAAGGAAGTGTGCAGCCTGGAGGTGCAACCTGACGGTTTAGCATTCGACCTGGAAAGTGTTTCCGGGGAGGCCATCAAAGAAGATGCAGACTATTCTGGTGTTCGTGTTACCTTTCTGGTCACGATTCAAAATGCACGCATTTCGATGCAGATAGATGTCGGGTTTGGTGATGTCGTCACTCCATCCGTAAACGCAACGACGTATCCAGTGTTGCTTGACTTTCCAGCGCCTGAATTGCTTAGCTATCCACGAGAGACCGTTGTTGCCGAGAAGTTCGAGGCCATGACGAAACTTGGCACTTTTAACAGTCGAATGAAAGACTTTTACGACATATGGATACTATCAAGGCAGTTCAGCTTTAATGGTGCCAGTTTAGCAGATGCGATCAGCCAAACATTCGCTAATCGGCAGACGGCTGTCACCGCGAAACCCGTCGCATTGACACCGGCATTCAGCCGGGACAATGCAAAGCAAACCCAGTGGCAGGGATTCGTTCGCAAGTCAAAATTGGACGGAGCGCCTGCCGATCTATCCTCAGTGATTGATGATTTGGTTCTGTTCCTGCAACCAGTTGCAGAAGCGATTGAAAACGGCGTCCGATTCGATATGACATGGATGCCACCTGGGCCATGGAGCACAATCTAACGGTACCCGATCGTATCATCAAAGATGGGCGCGGTTTGCAACTTCTAAGGTGCCGAACAGAACCGCAGGTTTAGAATACGAAATGGATTAATGGATTCAGCTCAATTTGAACCCCATTTCTTGAAGAAATCTCGATGGGGCTTTTCCATATCCAAAATACCTTGCTGCGAACGTCAAGGTGAGCGACTCCTCCGCTCGGGTGATGGCTACGAAGCAATTTCGCCGTTCCTCACGCATCTCGTCACTGTTGTCTCCCGCTTTGCGAGCATAGTAACCCGGCAGCTCGTCCTCTACCAATCCGATAAGGAAAACATGCTTGAACTCCATCCCCTTTGATGAGGCAATGGTCAGGCAACGAACCGCATTGGGCGGCGCGGGCTTTTCTTTCGCACGAAGATCGATTTCCTGAAGGAAGTTATGAAGGCTTAACTCTGTCACATCGTAATGCTGCGCAATATCTGTACGCAGAGATGTCCATATTTCCTGTTCATCCTCAAAATCCTGAAAAGCAGATTGCGAGGCAGAACCAGTTGGCTGCTTTTGAATTTCTCCGAACCAACGATGTGCCGCAGCAATAAACTTCCAGTAATCCATTCGTTCTGCCAGCGATTCGGCTGTGTGGGTAAGCACTTCATTGGACGGGTGACTCACTTCGGTGCGTTGGGTCGCAAGTTGTAACCAAGCCCTCAGATAGCCATCCTGGTTAACGGAGGCGAGGGGAATAACATCCTGCACTTCGATCTTGACCCCTTCAAGATCGAAGAATGCCTTGGTCATTCGGCGTAACTGCTCCTTGTCCATCGGGGCATTGGCCAACCTTAGAGCTGCGTGCAAAAAGCGATAGGGAGCTGACTCGAACTCATTTTTTCGCACTGCGATGTATGCGGGGACTGACTGCGCGGTTAGTGTTTGAACGGCTTCTTCTAACAGTTTTTTGCGGCGAGCAAGAATGACGCATCCTGCTCGTTCATCTGGCGTTTTTTCAGAAATATTGTTGGCAACCCACGTCAATTCTTCCGAAAAGTCATTGAAATGCTGAGCCACAAGACCTTGATTGCCCACTCCTGGCTTATGTGCAGTCAGTGGCTTCTTATCTGCCGAACGATCCGTGTTAAATGCAATCAGGCTATTAGCCAGTTGAATGACAATTGGGGGGCAGCGGTAGTTTTCGGGAAGCTGGATCACCGGCATAACATACCGTTCACGTAATTCCCTCAGCCGGTCTGGGCTTGCACCGTTCCATTGATAAAGAACCTGGTCATCATCGGCAACGACGAACAGGTTGGGAGTCGTCTCTGGTACAAGTTGAACAAGCAGCCTGAATTGAGCTGAATTGGTATCCTGGCATTCGTCAACGCATACATGGGTGTAAACGCGGCGAATCTGCTTTGAGATGGCCGGTTTCGACTCTAGCAAATCAACGGCGATTGCAAGAAGTGAAGCAAAATCCAACTGATTGGCGTCAATAAGTCGATCTCGGTATGCCTTATAAACTGCGGCAATCTCTTTTGCATGTGGAGTATCACCCAGTAACGTCTCGGCCTCGTTTACAGGTATGCATTCGTCGAGCATACGTGTGATCGTGGGGAGCAGTTGTCCTGCCTTTGGAGCAAAGTCGCTATCGTCCGTAATCACGGTTTTGATGGCATCTGACAGGATTTCCTCGCGGTCGGCCTGTTCCGTGAGGATGCTAAAGTCTGGCCGGAGTCCGGAGTGGCTTCCGTGCTGACGAAGAATCTCTGCCGCAAATGAATGAAAGGTTGTCAGCGTGACGCGATCACGCGCCTGCACGAGCATCGCATCGATCCGCTGTCGCATTTCACCTGCCGCCTTGTTGGTGAAAGTGACGCCTAGCACACGAAAACGCGCATCAGGCGAGGCGGCAATCAGCCGGGCAATTCGGCAGGTCAGCACCCGCGTCTTGCCGGAGCCTGGGCCTGCGAGAACGAGAACTGGCCCAGTCTCCCACAACACAGCGCTTCGCTGGCTCTCGTTTAGGCCAAATGCGTCGATATCGAAGCTCATCGGCATCTCCCTGCAAGTTCAACGGCCTTCTCAATGGCCAATTTCAAATCGGCGGGCACCGAAGCCACTCCAGCCGCCCGAACTGCGGCAGTCGCTTCGTATGCCATAAAGGGTTTGGAGTGCGTCTTGATTGCGGCCTTAATGACCTGGCTCGGATAGTCAACATGACCATTGGGCACTTTGACAATATCTCTCCGCTGATTTGCACCGGTATTGGTTTCGTAGACTTGATCGTGGCCAGCGTGCCAGAAGCTATGCTCAATGTCACGCTGTGCTGTTTGGGTAATCCGATCGGGCTGTGGGTCAATGCCAAGAAACTGGTTGGCTGTTGCAATATAGGTATTACCCGCGTTGTCACCATCTGCGAGAACGTGCCATTCAATACCAAGGTCACGAGCGACCTTGATAAGAGGTGCAAGCCCGCACTGGGAGAATTCGACGCAGGAAACGCCACAAAGATTGAAATCGTAGCCCAATAGAAGCCCAAGTTCGGGAAGGACGGTGTAATCAGTCTCGCCTTCAACAAGGAGCCAGCATCTTGCGAACATCAACGCGCCGCGTTTTTCGCGGATATGATAGCGGACCTTCTCTTCTTCCCTTGTATTAAGTGTGGTGTCCATCACGCGGTGCGCGTAGACCTGTCCGTCTCGCCGCGTGAGTCGGCGAATTGCCTTCAAGGGAACAGCGGCAAGCAGATCGCCAGAATGAGTGGCAATGATCTTCTGCCCCGCAAGGTTGCTTAAGGTATCCCACAAAGCGCGAATTGCAGACGGGTGAAGATGTGCTTCTGGTTCTTCTAACGCAAGAATCGGCTCGGAATGTTCGTCATACGCTTCGGCCAACCGTGACTGCAAGAATGATTCAAACAGAAACAGAATGGAGAGACTTTGCGTGCCCGCACCGTGTTGGGTAATCGGCAGGCGAGCCCCAGTGCGGCAGGCAAGTTTGACTTGAGTCTTAGCCAACATGTCAAAGATGCGAGCAGGAACCGCCTCAATGCTGACAAGGTCTTCCCCAGCAAGCGGCAATAAGTTGCCGGTTTTGGCGATACCAGTCCTGATGGTATCAAAGGGAGCGTGTCCGTCCAGAATTGCTTGATTCAGGCTTTCAATCTGCGACTCGATCTCCTCACGGGTGTCGTCATCGATTTGCGGATTCTTGGTAAACGGTGACCAGAATGGAGATTTGGCATGAAAGTGATGGGCGGCGTCGCGAACTGCTCCGAGGAAGAAGACTGGGGCCAGAGATTGCAAATCGGTGACGAGTTTAGGCTGCCTTGCTGTTGGAAGAGGCGATCCTTCCTTGTCGAGGAATGTCCACTCTACGGCAAAGTCGCGAGTCGCAGCGTCATAACGCGATGTGACACGGAAGGTTATCTGTTTACGATTGTCGTCCAGTAGTTGCACGGCCTTATCGAATGCCTGGTCGATCTCTACTGGCCATTCGTCTTCAGTGGACTCTTCGAATGTGAGAGTGATCGTAATCGGTGGTGCTGTTGAAGGTTCGCTGTCATCACTCGCAAGGTGGAAATCGTATTCCGAAAAGGGATTTGCCCTGCGGGTTAGCCCTCGGCTCATGCAGGTGTGCAACGCTTCGAGCGTGCTGGTCTTCCCGGTGTTGTTCTCGCCAATCAACACGGTCGTTTCGGCCAAATCCAGACTGAGACAGGCGATCCCTCGGAAATTTTCAATAGCGAGCCGTGACAGTCTCATAAACATCTCCAGGCGAAAACACCTTGCATCAGGCGTCGAAATGATTTGATTGAAGCAACAGGAATAGGCTGATGGGTTGTCATCTTATGGCCCCTTCCATGATCGCCCGGACATACGTCTCCTTATCCTCCTCCTGAAACACAATATGCCAGTCATGCATTTGCTGTTTGGTCGCACCCCAGAACATTCGCATGGTGTGGGACGGAGTGCCGGAGACGAGGAAGGAATGCAGGTGGACTGCCGGATCGCCGAGGCGTTCTTCGATGTCCTTGATCGTCTTGTAAAACTGGACTTTGGGATCGGTAACGCCGACTTGCCGGATGCCTTTGGGGTCCACAAAGATGATGTGCTGCGTGTCGCCGACCAGCAGCCAGAGGATGAAGTCGGGGTGAAAATTGCCCGCCTCGAAGAAGCCGACACCTTTTCCCTTACTCAGGTTTCGCAGTAGGTAAAGTTCCTTGCCCTCGAAGAACCCGCCGTCATTGTCGTGGAAGGCTTTCAGGTCTTCGATGAATGTCTTCTCGCCACGGTTTAGCGGAACCGGACTGATTTCTACGATCTTGTCCTGCATGTGCAGCAGTGGCTGGTAGAGGTGCTG
>JBGSHH010000086.1:0-4519 GCA_041752355.1 Pirellulaceae bacterium
CAGTTCGTACTTCGGGCTGATCAGATCAAGCCTCTCGCCAAGAATCGCGGCACCTGCTTCGCCACGGATATGATCACGGTCGAGGGCTGCAAGGTCGGATACATGTACCGTGAGGAGCCAAGCAACGATCAAGACAGCGGCTGGGTATTCATGGCGGGCCGGGAATCCCAGGCCTACATGGACAATGCCGCCAATCACGGTATCTATGATGTGAACACGATTGCCAACTACGATGCGGAGATCGTGTCATTCCTCGACGCTCCCGCCGGAACGGCGTTTGAGCGCCAGGATCCTTCTGGTCAATTCGCGCAAGTTGGAGGAGAACCCTGGGAACAAGGCTCGAACGCAGCCACTCATGTGAACAATACATGGCCTCCGCCGGGATTCCCGATCGTCAAGGGAGATTACTGGCTGACCACAACCTGGTTAATCCATCTTCCGGAACCATTCGCCCGACGCGTGGAAAATGGTGAGTTGGTGTTATGGCGCCCGGGCTTCACGATTTGGCTGATCGCATGGAACAACGATCACCGCGAGTCTCAAGCTAAGCGACTGGAAGGAATCAAGGAATCCATTTCGCCAAAGCACTTTGCGAGCGATGAAGTCGAAGTGAACAACTTGACTCGGTATAGCTATCGCCTGCGCGATGAGAATGAGGATGGTCCGGTTGAATCGCTCTACGGGTTCGTTATCAGCGATGATGGGCATCTTCAAATAGCAATTTACTTCGATGATCCGGCCGATGAAGCTAAGGCTCGTCAGCTAGTCGAGAGTATCACCGAGCAAAAGCGCACGGAGTCGGCCTAGTCGAACTATTGCTGGCAGCGTTGGGCTGGTGAAATGGACAGCTTACGCCCTTGCTCCTTAGGTATTTTCAGCGCATATTCACGCCAATCCGCCAACTTGGAAGATCGTCACCTTTGATACTCTGGCGAAAGCACACGCGGAAATCCAACGTACGCAACCCCACATGTGCTACGGTACGGCGATACTATATTATGTCACCAGTGGGGACACGCGGGTCAGGTTCGTCGTAAGACCGAAGCCTCCATTGAGGAAGCTTGATTGGACACTGAATTCGAGAACATTGCACGTAAACTCAAGAAGTTGTACGTGCGCGGAGTTATCACACGCGAGGCGTTGCGGTGCCAACTCGATGACCACGGTCGCTACTACCGACAGAAGAATCGTAGTTCGCGCCCTTCATCCAGCGGAGAATCACACGTGAATCTAGATATTCGGTTCTTCAAAACCGGCGCGCAAATCAAAGTTGCGGCGGCAGGCTACGTTGAGCAGCTTCAACAGCGGCTCGATCGTCGAAATGAATTGCTCGATGAGTTCATGAACGATCGCCAAATGGTCCGCTCCTTCTTGGTTCGTAGTTCGAAGGGTTCATGGGGCCATGGCAGCTTCACATGGCCTAAGGATGCGATCGCGAGCGAGCAACTCGAAGAAACAAGACAGCTTTGCGAACGCATTTATGACTTGGAACGACAGATCTATCAACTACGGCTTGTCATCGCGCACTTGGATGATGACCGTGAATTCGAATTGACACTCGAAGAGATGATGTCTTACGGCTTCAATCCTGAATCCGAATCACCTGCGACACAATAAAATCCGCCCAAACGGGAATTTGCATTGCCTTTCTTCGTGTCTTGGTCCGTTGGTGGTTAGCCCTCTCCGCTTACGTGTTCGCAGCGCAACTTGCCTCGCTCACGCCCCGGGTGAGTGTCACACACTCTCCCCAGCTAACATGCCGGTGCTGAAGGCGGCTTGAAAGTTGTAGCCGCCGATGGGGCCATCGAGATCAAGAACCTCGCCAGCGAAGTAGAGTTGGGGAACGAGCTTGCTTTGCATGGTGTGCGAATCGACCTCCCCCAGCGCGATGCCGCCAGCGGTGACTTCCGCCTTCTTGAAGCCGAGCGTGCCTGTGAGCGGAATTCGCGTTTGCTTGATCGCTTCGACCAATTGCCTGCGGACCACTTTGCTCAAATCGGCGGCGCGCAAGTCGAGCGAAATGTCCCGCTCCTGAAAGAAGCTCTCGGCGAGTCGCTTGGGAATGTGCCGCGCGAGCAAATTCAACACCGAGCGCTTGCCATCGCTGGCGGCGGATTGTTTCAGCTCCTCTTCGAGCGGTTCGAGTTTGCTGTCTGGTAAAAAATCGCAGACAAGATCGAACACTTGCGGCGTCGGATGGCCGCTGATGGCGCGACTGACATTGAGCGCGATCGGCCCCGAGAAGCCGACATGCGTAAAGAGCAGCGAACCGCGATCTTCCGCCAGTGGCAAGTTCGCCTTCTTGAGTTGTCGCGCCGAGCGGACAGCCTCAGGCGAGATGAGGAGATCGCTTTTGGCACGCGATGAAACGACAATCGAAATCCGCACATCCGGCATGGTGAGTCCACTCAAAGCATGCACCCACAGCGCGCCGGTTGTCAGCGGCACCAGCGCGGGACGCGGCGGAACAATGGTATGTCCAAACGCTTTCGCCCAGGCGTAGCCTTCGCCGATGGTGCCGCAACCGGGATACGATTGCCCACCGGTGGTGAGAATGAGTTTCTCGGCGCGCACAGCGCCCGAAGGCGTATCGACGAGGAAGTGCTCATCCTGCTTAACGATACTGGTCACCGGTTCGTTGAGCGCCAGGTCGGCACCGCTCTTGCGTTGTTCGATCAGCAGCGCTTGCAACACATCGAGAGCCCGATCGCTGGCGGGGAAGATCTTGTTGGTATCTTCAATTTTGGTTGGCACGCCGGCATCGTTGAAGAATTTCACCAGTTGCTGCGGGCTGAGCAGTGCGAGGGCGGAATGGAGGAAGCGCCCTTGATCGCCGTAGGCGGCGATGATGCCGCGGCTATCGGTGTTTTGCGTGAGATTGCAGCGGGTGCCGCCCGACATCAGGATTTTCACGCCAGGCTTGGTGTTCTTTTCCAACAGGAGCGTGCGTTTGCCCCGCCGGCCTGCGCAGATCGCCGCCATCAATCCCGCCGCGCCAGCGCCGATGACGAGCACTTCGTAAGTATGTGGGTCGGTCATCGACGTAATTTAGCAACGATTGGATGCGTCGTGGGTGTGGAGAGTGGAATGGGCCTAGATTTACGATTACGATAGGACCACCGGTGGCGCTCTACGAACTTCTCTCTTGCATTTTATCGCGTACATCCAAATGAAGAACATTAACGTACTCGCGACACTGACCATGTCCTTGGGTCTTATGGGCATTCTACACGCCGATGATGCCCCCATCACCGCCACCATCGAAACCACGCTTTCCACCGCCGAAGGGAACATCAAGCAGTTCGCTTTCGATGGCAAGCATGAGACGTTCTTTGGCAGCGAGCAGAAGCCGCAAGCGGAGGATCATTTCACACTGCGGTTCGATAAACCGGTCACCGTCAAGGCGATTAGCGCGGTAACGGGCAAGCTTGACCAGGGGTTGCTCGAAGTCTCCACCGATGGCAAGGAGTTCACCGAAGCGGCGAAGTTCATCGCTGGTGTGGCGGTCAGCGAGCCGAAGAAAGAACTCGCCGCCGTGCGTATTCGTTGCACCGCAGCGCAAGAGCAGCCGCTCGCGTTGCGCGAGATCACGATCGAATCCGATCCGCCGGTGGTCGTGTTTCAATATCCCGTCGAGTTCACGATCGACGTGACCGACGCCCCCGAGATGCAAGAATGGACCGAGAAGGTCGCGCGGATCTGCGAAAAGGCGTATCCCATGATCAACGAAGCGCTCCCGGGCGAGCGCTTTCGCCCCGCCACGCAGATCACCTTCACCATGAAAAAAGACTACGACGGCGTCGCCTTTGCGCAAGGCAACAAGATCGTCGGCGCCGTGAAGTTTTTCAAGCAACATCCCGACGATGTCGGCGCGATCGTCCATGAAACGACCCACGTCGTGCAAGCCTATCGCGGCCGCGGCAATCCCAGCTGGCTAGTGGAAGGGGTCGCCGACTACGTGCGGTTCTTCAAATTCGAGCCGCAAAAGCGCCGCAAGCCCAACGCCCGCACCGCGCGCTACGACGCCAGCTATCAAACCACCGCCGACTTCCTGGGCTATGTCACTGAGAAGTACGACACCGAACTCGTGGTGAAGCTCAATCAGGCGATGCGTAGTGGACAGTACAAGGAAGAGCTGTTCAAGGATCTGACGGGCAAAACGGTGCAGGAACTCGGCGAAGAATGGAAAACGGCCCTGTCGGAACGCTAGGTCGCTGCAAGCAGGAGATCAAGCTCGACGTCGCAACTGCTTTCTGCGCAGCAGGTTAGGCCCACGACATCCCATTGCCCGTGAGGGAGCGAGCGTTGACGTCGGGGGAGACAATCTGTCCACCCCCCAAGACTTGGCAGGCGGGACGGCTACCCGACATTTCCCTTGCCGCGACAGCGGGCCGTGGAGTATGGTTAAGGGACGGCGTGGACCTTCCAACAACGGGGTGCGCAATGGCAAATGGGAGCAGGCCCCGCAGGGGCGGAACTGGGCGACATGGCTGGACCAAACGAGCGGTGCTGGCGACGG
>JBGSHH010000087.1:0-3816 GCA_041752355.1 Pirellulaceae bacterium
CGCCTTGGCGACCCTCACCGCGCTCGAGGATCGCTATGGTCCCGGGCAAGCGCCGGCGGAAATCCTCGTGAAGCAAGGACTAGCGCTCAAGGAACTCGGTCGCTATGACGACGCCGTGCAAACGCTTACTGCCGCCGTGCAACGCGGCTCGAATTTGGCGGACACCTATTGCGAACTTGCCGACGCGCAGTTGCAAACAGGGGACAGCGTGAACGCGCAGCTTTCGATCGCCGCCGCTTTGGAACAGCATCCCCAACATCAACGCAGCTTACAATTGCGCGAGATGATTGGAGCGCAGACCGTGCCGTTGACAGCAAGGAATTAGCCATAGTCGCTGTTCGCTACGAAATAATCTCCCGCTTCCGCTTCACATAGTCCCACACTACGTAGCGATCCAAATCGCCGCCGGCGGTGAAGAAGACACGTCCCTTGGTCGTTTCGGCCATGCGATAGGCAAAGCGAATATCTTCTTCCGACTGCGACCAACTCGGCACCAGAAAGATGTTCATCGTGATGCCGTCACGATGGCAAGCATGCGCTTCGCGCATCGTCATTTCTTCCGTGCGCGGATCAGGCGGATAGAGCATATACAGCCACGAGCCTTCGAAGTGGGCGGTCGGCAAGCCATCGGTGATCAGAATCACTTGCTTATTGGGCGTGTCTTGATTGGCCAGCAAACGCCGGGCAAGTTGCAGTGAATGCTGAATGTTTGTGAAGTGCTGTGGGACGCGGAACTCGCTGACATCGTCGCGGCTCATATCAACCTTCAGTCGCACGACGGGATCGAAAATCGTCGGCGGCTTGGGCATGAGCTCAACGATCTCGCTGGCCGTACACGGCTTGGCAAATGTGTACATCTCGATGAAATGCAGAAAATCTCCGGGAAACTCGCGGCGAATCAAGCCATTCATGGCGAGCGCCATCCGTTTGACGTGAACGTATTGCCCGTCATAGCGCATGGAGCCGCTCATATCCATCAACACGACCGTGGCGCATTTGGGGGTGTTCTTGGTGCGATGGATTTGAATGTCTTCCGATTTAAGTGTGAGCGGGCGCTCGCCACCGCTGCGAATCAAAGCATTGAGAAACGTCTGCGGCACATCCATCTGCGTGATGCTATCGCCGAACTCATATTGTTTGGTGCGCTCGAGTTCGACCGCTCCTTCACCTACGATCGGACCTTGATGTCGCCCCGTGCGGCCTGCATCCAGTTCGCTGAAAATGCGTTCCAGCAGTTTGCCTTGAAATAGCGCATAGGCTTTGGGCGTAAGTTGAAACGCGCCGGTGTTGGCATCGCGCTCCAGTCCCTGGCGTTCGGCCATTTCGCGCGCGTAGTTTTCTACGAATTGCTGAAGCTCTTGCAACTTGCTCATGTCGCCTGGCTCGGCATACTCGCTCAAGGCGTCCATATCGATGACGCCGATCTGCGCCGTCTCGCGCGCTTCTTCGAGTTGCTTGATCAAGTCATCGATTTTTTCCAATTCGGCTTTGACTTCCAAGGCCTGAACAATGGAGAGCATGGTGCGACCGGTGAAGACGTACTTGGCCACCAACGCGTCGATTTGATATTTCTGGCCGAGCGCATTGATCAACTGCATCATCTGGCGAGCAAGTTGCGAATGATCATCGCCAGCGGCGTACCAAATACGTTCCAAATCGCGCAGTTGCTCCTGCTCGAAAGCCTCGTGAAAGAGTTTCTTCACCGGATTGGGAGGCGAGATGCGCTTGCCTCGACTGCGATACTCGTCGCGCGCCGTCTTTTGCACGCTGTCGGTTTCGTACTTCGCCAAAATCTTGCGTTTGCGCTCTAGTAGCAAGGCGAGCAAAGCATCAATACTCGGACCAAGTCCCGAGATCTGACTAGGATCGATCTTGATCGCCCTGGCGAGTTCCTCATCCGCCAACCGTCGCAGATTGCCGTAGTGCAGCATATGCTCAAAGGCATTCGACACCATATCCGGCGGCGGTTGTGTCGGGCTAGGAAAATTGCCTGGGTCGTACTGTTGGTACGTATGAATGATGCCGCCAACGCGTTGGGGTGTGGACATGGGAGCTTTCTACTCAAACTTGTAAATCAGATCATTGCAATGCGATCCAATATGCCTACAGTTCGTACGTCATCTTGCCATGCTGCTGGCTGCGGCTGATCTTATCGCGACTGTAAAGGCCTGCGAGGACAAACTCCACGCATGACGCTCGCACGGCGGCATCTTGTGACGCATTCACTTCAAAGGCTTTATCCCAAATCGGCGGCACGCGCTTCAGGCGGTCGGCGTACTGCGCCGAGGGCAACATATCCCCAACTTCGATCTTCACACCATGCGAAAAGATCTCCCCGATCTGCGCCAGACCATGTTCTGCGACATACTCGTCAAATACGACGCTAATCGCCTCCGCGATGACGGCGTCTAGCACTTGTCGCTCCGACATCTGATGGCTGCTCATGAGGTCAAGTTCCAACTTGCCCAGCGACGAGGAATAGAGATGACCTAAATCGCTAATGCGTGGCACGGCCGGCTTTTCCCCGAGCAACACACCGCGCTGCCGAGCGCTGGCGACCATGGTGCGATAGTTAGCGATGCTGAATCGCGCACTGACGCCGGATTGATGATCGATATACTTCGATTTTCGCGATTGCACGGTGATTTGCTCGATAATCTCCCGCATGAAATAGGGCACAACGACCGGAAACGGGCCGCCCAAATCGATGGCGGCTTCTTGTTCCATGATCTGAACGCCGAGATCGCGCTCGCGCGGATAGTGCGTGTGAATCACCGAACCAATGCGATCCTTAAGTTGCGGAATGACTTTGCCACTGCGGTTGTAAGTCGCCGGATTTGCTGAGAAGAGCATCAGCACATCGATATCAAAACTCACTGGATAGCCCCGAATTTGCACATCGCGCTCTTCCAGAATGTTGAACAAGCCAACCTGCACCAGTTCATCGAGTTCCGGCAATTCGTTCATGGCGAAGATGCCGCGATGCATGCGGGGAATCAGGCCGAAGTGCAGCGCGTCTTCGGTTGACATGCTCACACCACCGACGAGTTTGGCTGGATCGATTTCACCAATGATGTCGGCGAACTTGGTACCGGGGGCCAGGCGTTCGGCGTAGCGATTTTCGCGCGACCACCACGCGATCGGCACTTCTTCTTCAGTGTGCGTGGCGAGGAAGTCTTTCGATGCTTTCGTGATTGGACGATACGGATCGTCGTGAACGGCCGAGCCAGGAATGTTGAGATACGGAATCGCCGGATCGAGCAAGCGCACCAGCGACCGCATCAAGCGACTCTTCGCCTGCCCCTTCTCCCCAAGAAAGAGCATGTCGTGTCCAGCGAGCAAAGCGATGTTGATCTCCGGAATCACCGTGTCTTCGTAGCCAACAATGCCGGGGAAAAGTTCCTCCCCTTCCGCCAACTGTCGCACGAAATTGTCATACAGTTCTTGCTTGACCGTCTTGCTCACCCAGCCCGTCGCGCGAAGTTCCGCCAGTGTGCCAGGGCGTGAAATTGCTGTCATGTCGTTCTCATATCCTGGAAGTCAAAGTGCCAACCAACCTTCGCTGGAAAATCTCAGCGTTGTGGCATTATAGGCGTTTGAACAACAAGTCGATGGCTAAGGGTGCCGCAGCCTGGTTTGGGGTGATGTCGCAAAAATGTCCGGCGCTGCCCAAGAAGTAAGCAGCCTCGACCCTACATTCAGCCATCCGATGGACTGTCTTTAGTCCACGCGAGCGAGAACCATTTCGCGCCAAACTCCGATTTGATAGAGGTTTAGGTCACATCTGCAGGGATTGTTCTAAGGGCGTGGCATGCC
>JBGSHH010000088.1:0-2975 GCA_041752355.1 Pirellulaceae bacterium
CGAACGGGTTCACGCCTTGATGATGCCTTGTTGGTGAATCAATTGCGTAGCAACGATTTTAAGAACGACCAACGGGCATCACGCGGAGCGTGATGAATACTATTCATGTCACTCGCTGAAATTCAAGCTGCTATTCCCCACCGCGCACCGATGCTGCTCATCGATGCAATCGTCGAGCGGTCGGACAACCGCATCGTCTGCACCAAGACGTTTCGCCCTGAGGAGTTCTTTTTTCAAGGGCATTATCCCGATTATCCGCTGGTCCCGGGCGTGATCCTGGTCGAAGCGGCCATGCAAGCGGGGGCGGTGCTGGTATCGCATGTGCCTTTGGAAGGCGGCGTGCCGGTCGCCACACGTGTGAACGATGTAAAATTCAAAAGAATGATTCGCCCCGGCGATGTGATCTTGCTGGAGGTGAAGCTTGATGAGCGCCTGGCGGATACCTTCTTCATGTCGGCCAAGGTGACTTGTGAAGGAAAGACCGCTGCGACGTTTAGTTTTGCAGTGACGGCGGCGCCGCCTGTGGGATGATGATGTGGCCAAAGCGAGCCCAACAAAACGCAAACTCAGATATCCGCTGCGCGTGCTGCTGCCGGTCGCATTGATCGCGGTGGCGGTGGCGTTCGGCACGATGCAGTTGCTGCAAACGCTGGAGAATCGTGTATCTGTCGAAAATCGCAGTGCCGTCCCGCTGACGGCCGTGGAAGTGATTTTGGGCGAACAGGATCTGCAATTCGGTCCGCTGCCTGCGCCGGGATTGGCGGAGAAGCGGTTTACGATCGCAGGCGACAGCCGTTTTACGGTGAAGGTGACCTCCAGCAATGGGAGCGTGTTCAAGGCGCAGGGGGGCTATGTGACGCGTGGCTTCTATGGCGCGCGGGTCAAGATTGTGGTGCATCCAGATTGGATCGAGATTGTGCAAAGTGCGAAGTAAGGTAGGCGGTTCGACGGACTTGGATATTCACTTTAAGACGGCAGGCCAGAGGCCTACCCCACGTAAATGCCAGACTTTCTACAGCTTGAAAACAAATCGTTTCTCGTCTTTGGTGTCGCGAACAAGAAGAGTGTCGCATGGCATATTGCCAAGACGCTGACCGAAGCGGGCGCGCGGGTGGTGTATGTGGTGCGGAGCGAAGCGCGCCAAGAAAGCGTGCAAAAGCTCGTGGGCGAGGCAGCGGTGTATGTGTGCGATGTCGAATTTGAAGAGCAGATTGAGAAACTGCGGCAGGAACTCACTGCCGCTGGGGAGAGCTTCGCCGGTCTGGTGCATAGCATCGCCTTCGCGGACTTTTCGGACGGCATGAAGCCGTTTCACGAGACAGGCAAGAAGCAGTTTCTCCAGGCGGTCGATATTTCCTGCTACTCGCTGATCGCCGTTTGCAACGCGCTGAAGGAGTTGCTGACGCCTGACGCTTCCGTCGTGGCGATCTCGATTTCCACCACGCGGATGGCGAGCGAGAACTATGGCTTCATGGCCCCGATCAAAGCGGCCCTCGATTCTTCGCTGGCCTTTTTGACCAAGAGTTTCAGCAACTTCTCGCGGGTGCGGTTCAACGCGGTGGCTCCGAGCTTGCTTAAAACCTCCGCCTCGGCCGGCATTCCTGGCTACATCGACTCGTATCTGTACGCCGAGCAGGTCATTCCCCGACACGAAGCAGTACAAACACAAGAAGCGGCCAATGTCGCCTGTTTTTTGCTTAGCCCGCGCTCGAGCGGCATCACGGCCCAATCGATCGTGGTGGACGCCGGCATGTCGATCAACTACTTCGACGCCGAGGTGATCCGGCGGACCATGCGGCCGGAGTAACAAGCATGTTTAGTAATTGGTAAATAGATATTGACAACAATACCAAGGGACGCTAGAATGCGGGGTGGCGTGGGGGAAGCACGAATGACGAAGCCCGCATGACCAATGAGGGAGGCGAATTCGACCTGCACAGGAACGACGCGGCGCCGAGGAAAAAGACCGAATTTACTAGTCTAAGGAACACAACAGCGGGCGCTCAAAATCGAGGCTAAGTTGCTGCTGCTATTGGCTTTGTGGAAAATATGAATACCGACACAACCACCTAGTAGAACGGGAACGGCACGCCACCCGTTAGGGGCTGCACAGGCAAGTTTCAACGTTCATGGCTGCGAAATTGCCCTGCGAGATTGGTCTAGGCGATTGTGGAGGGTGATGCCAAAATGGCCCGCTGTCCACTTTGCGTACGGTTGCCGCTTGCCAGGGGAATCGCAGGATGCGACCCATCATTAAATATGCCACGGATTGGCTCGTCTATTTCGTCGTGCGCCTGTTTATTTGCGTGGTGCAAGCGACGCCGATCGAAACGTGTCAGTACTTCGCCCACGTGCTCGGCTTTTTGGCGACCGATGTGATTCGCATTCGACAAAGTACCGTCGATGAGAACCTACAGGCGGTTTTTCCCGAGCAGACCGAGCGACAACGTCGCAAACTCAAGCGCCGAATGTGGGAGCATCTGTTTTTGATGATCTGCGAGATCGCCCACGCGCCGCGAAGGATCCATGAAACAAACTGGCGAAAGTATGTGACGCTGGCGAATAAGCGGGCGTTGGTTTCGCACTTGCTCGATGAACGGTCGACGATTTTAGTTTCGGGCCACTATGGCAATTTCGAGTTCGCCGGGTTTGTGAATGGGCTGCTCGGATTTCCGAGTTATTCGATCGCCCGCGCGCTCGACAATCCGCATCTCGATCGGTTCATCAATCGCTTTCGCAGCATGAAAGGGCAATTCATTTTGCCGAAGGAAGGGAGCGCTCCCATGGTGAAGCGCGTGCTGGATGCTGGCGGGACGTTAGCGCTGTTGGGCGACCAGCATGCTGGCGATAAAGGTTGCTGGGTCCCCTTTTTGGGACGCCTGGCGTCGTGTCACAAGGCCGTTGCGGTGTTCACGATCGCTGGTGGCGCGCCGATGGCGGTATGCTACGCGCGCCGGGTGGGAAAGCCGCTACAT
>JBGSHH010000089.1:0-4043 GCA_041752355.1 Pirellulaceae bacterium
AACCTGCTCAAGTATTTTCATTCTAAGGATGCCTTCCATGTCTCGGCATAACTATTGCGACGGAGTTCGACGACGTGATTTCCTCAAGGCAGGTGCCATTGGGGGTGGCTTGAGCCTCGCCAGCTACTTGCGGATGGCCCAAGCCGGCGAAGTCGCGCCCAATGCCAAAGCCAAAGCGGGCATTTTGATCTATCTGGCTGGCGGTCCGACGCACATGGACACGTTCGATCTCAAGCCGGACGCGCCCAGCGAATACCGCGGCGAGTTCAACCCCATCGATACGAATGTCCCCGGTGTTCGTATTAGCGAGCATCTGCCAAACCTCGCCAAGTGCGCCGATAAATACGCGCTGTTGCGTGGCGTCAGTCACACGCTGGCCGCGCACGAGCTCGGTAAGATGTACATGAACACTGGCAACCGGCCGATTCCTTCGCTCACTTTCCCCGGCTATGGCTCGGTCGTCAGCATGGAGATGGATGGCGCGCCTGACCTGCCCAAGTCGGTCGCGATCCCCAATCCATCGCATCCCGCTGGCTATCTCGGCATCGCGCACAACCCGCTCGCCACCGGTGGCATGCCGCAGATTGGCAAGCCGTTCTCGGTCCGCGGCATGTCGCTTGGCCGCGGCCTGACGGTAACCGATGTCGAGAAGCGCCAGAAATTGCTCGGCGACTTGGACACCACCTTTCGAGGCATCGATAACGACACCGAAATCCTCGCCGGTCTCGATAAGTTCAGCGAGCAAGCGCACAGCATCATCAGCTCCAAGCGTTCGCGCGAGGCGTTCGACATCTCGAAAGAAAAGCCGGAAATAGCTCAGCAGTTCGGCGACAGCGGCTTCGGCCAAAGCTGCTTACTGGCGGCGCGACTGGTCGAGTCAGGCGTGAATTTCGTCACCGTCACCATTGGCGGCTGGGACACGCATCAAGATAACTTCAACAAGCTCAAAACGAGCCTCCTGCCGCAACTCGATACGGGTGTGGCGGCGCTACTCAACACGCTCAGCGAGCGCGGTTTGCTCGACACAACCAGCGTGATGCTCACCGGCGAGTTCGGCCGTACTCCCAAGATCAACGCTCGTGGCGGTCGCGATCACTGGCCGCGGGCCATGTTCGTGCTGATGGCCGGTGGCGGCATGAGAGGTGGCCAGGTGATTGGCGCCAGCGATGACAAAGGCATGGGCCCCGCCGACAAGGCGATCACGCCCGACGAAGTCGCCGCCAGCTACTACCACAGTCTCGGCATCGACTTCCACAAGGAATATCAAACCAACATCGGTCGTCCTGTGATGATCGTGCGAGATGGCAAGCTCATTCCGCAGTTGTTCGCGTAGTCGCCGCACCCTGTTTCGCAACCTTGCTATTGTCCCGTCCAATTCCTTTCCCGTTCGGAGTCAGTCTCATGCAATCGTATCTCAAATTCGCAGTCGTCTTCGCCTTGCTGGTCGCCATGACCACCACCGCCTTCGCACAAGATGCTGACAAGAAGAAAAAGAAAAAGAAAGAAGCCGCCCAGCCGCAGGCGATCACGCAAATGATGAAGAAGGTGGAGGCGCTCGGCCTCACCGACGATCAAAATGCCAAGCTCAAAGCAATCGGCAGCGAATTCGCCCCCAAGTTCGCCGAACTGAACAAGAAGATGGCCTCGACGCTCACGGACGACCAAAAGAAAGCCAAAGCTGAAGCAGTCGCCCAGGCCAAGGCCGACGGCAAGAAGGGTAAAGAAGCCGCCGAAGCCGTCGCGGCCGCCGTCAAGCTGACCGACGAGCAGAAGAAGGTCGATGAAGAAGTCAAAGCCAGCATGAAGAGCCTGACCGCCGACCTCAACAAGGCCGTCATGGCCGTCCTCACCCCCGAGCAAAAAGAGAAACTCCCCGGCAAGAAGAAAGCCAACAAGTAAGATCGACAGCTATTACCTCGCCCAGCAAAGCGCGGGTTGGAACCGGCAACGGATCTGGCCCGCGTTTTTTGTTTCTTGGTGGGAAAGTCGGCGTCTTTACCGAATGCGCCTTATGTCACGTTGAATTTGTTTTCGAGACGCGCAGTCGTCACGGTGCCGCTTTCTAGCCTGCGGCGTCGAGCGACGCACGATACGATTCGACAACTTCTGGCGAGTTGCACCGTTCGATAAACCAGAGTCGTTCTTCATCGCTCATGTCGCCGAAATCGACGTAGAGCATGGGAAGAATCTTGTCGTGCAACTCCCGATGTCGGAATTGATTCAAGGCGTCAACAAGTATGGAGCAGAGAGTATCCATGTGCGTACGAAACCTGGGATCTTCGACTTCAAGGGAATCCACGTAGTCCATCATCGACTGAAGCCTCGCATTCACGAGATCAAATACCTCTTGGATGTCGCCGCAATAGGGCGTATCGGCAACCGACCATCGAAGGTCGCGCTCCAATTGAGCGAGGGTTTCCTTGTATCCCAGTTGGTCCTTGTAATGGGAGGCAACTTGCTTCAATCCCTGTTCGGTCAAAACTGAGACTGCAATGGATGAGACGAGCGGATGGGCATAAATGACGTAGGCATATACGTCGTCGTCTGGATGTTCGGTGACCCATTGCTGATGGTGAGCAATTAACGCCTCAGCAACTTCCGCAGTCAGATTGTCGTAGGAGTGTGGTGCAACCATGGTGTGCGGGCGAACGAAAAGAATCACGGGGATGGAGGAGAAATGTTTGAATCTGAAGCCGAGTGCGCGGTGTCCTCTCCAGCATCCGCATGTTCGTCCAATACTTGGTAGCGACCACCATTCTCTTCGACGGATTCCATTGCGATTGCCATGACCGCATTCATGAAATCGACAAGTTCATCTCGAACACATGTTGTCGAGTCAAACTCGAAGCAATAGGGGGGGCCATGCTCATTGACGTCACCCCCAACCCAAGAATCCGCCAGCGCATTTAGGTTTCGACCATGCCAAGACGGAGCCTTGGATTGCTGAAAAACCGATTCGTAAAAGTCGTCGATGCATTGAATGTTCGACCAATCAACCACTATTCGAGGCGCGTCCGCATACTGAATGGTTCGTATCCAAGCCTCTCCAATCGCTGGGCGAGTGGCCATCCAGCCGGGCGGAAGATCTGCGATCTCAAGAATTGTTCGATCGAGTTCTACAATCTCTTTTAGGCAGACGACCATTGCCGTTGCAGATTCAGTTTTGTCGTCGGAATAGAATTGCCATCCATGATCGGCATCGTCGTGGTACGCATGCGTGACGGGTTTCCGATCACGCATCACGTACGTCGAAGTGAGCGTCGCGCAATTTGGTGGTTGATCAAACGGCCACATAACTTCTCATTGCATGGACGAACTTGTTTACAAAAGGTTTCTGCCTGGCACCTGGTACGCAGACGCGAATCGCTGGAAGTCGGATTTTAGTCAATGGTAACTCAATTGTCACACCGATTCTGGCGTGATCGGCCGCGCCATTCCGCAGGGCGCTGATGCGACGGACTTGGATGAATTGACATCGCCACACCGTCGTGGTTCGTCAACACACTAGAGATACGGACAGAATCGTCAGCATTTAACCGCGTAGCGGTCTAGGTTTGTAGCCAGGAGGCTTGCCTCCTGAAATACGATGCCTCCACTCCGCAAAACTTTCTCGGCTGGGCCGGCGAGCATGGCTCTCCAGCCGAACCGAGAGGAAGAATGAGGAGGAGAACCTCGACCAGGAGGCTTGCCTCCTGGCTACAAAACGAGGCCGCTCCGCGGCGAAGAATGCTGTGCACCGAGACATGTGGATGCCAATGGAAATTCTTGTCTCCTTCGCATCACAGCTAGACTCCTAGACTGTTATGACGGTCGCAGCGACTGTTCCCATTACGGCCCCTGCCCTACTCTGTGGTAGAATTCGACAGGCAAAAGCCTGGGCGTCACGCCGCAATTGCCAAGATTCGAGCTTGGGCAGCGTTATTTCTACTATGACCGAAAACCGCACCATCCTGGGACTAGGCATCATTCTGGCTTTGGCCGGGCTGGGGGCCGTGTTGGTCTATGTGCCGCCGCTAGTGGTGGACCAGTACAAGAATGTGCAA